>CACZEJ010000089.1 GCA_902780115.1 Ruminococcus flavefaciens
TCGTTTGATGACTGGCTCATATTGATATCATCATTTGGATGGAGCAGCTTTGAACCTGCTATCTCGTTTCCTCTGTTTGCTATGACCTCGTTTGCATTCATGTTGGACTGTGTTCCGCTGCCTGTCTGCCATACAACGAGCGGGAAATGCTCATTGAGAGCTCCGCTGATGACCTCATCACAAGCCTGAGAAATAGCAGAGAGCTTTTCATCTGTCATTTTTTCGGGTTTGAGCTGGTGGTTTGCAAGAGCAGCAGCTTTTTTGAGAATGCCGAAAGCATGAGTGATCTCACGCGGCATAGTTTCGATGCCGACACCTATGAGAAAATTCTCATGACTGCGCTCGGTCTGAGCAGCCCAGTATTTGTCAGCAGGAACTTTTACTTCACCCATGGAATCGTGTTCGATACGGTAATCCATTTTATATTCACTCCCAAGATTTTTTTGAGAAATAAACCGCAAGGCATATTTCTCCTTACTTCATTAGTATACAATATAAGTATACCAGTATATCTCATTAAATTCAAATTCACTTTAAGAATATCGCTATTCTGATATTGATATATAATTAACAAAGCGGCGGTATAATTTTTGGTCCGATGATATATTTGATTCTATATCCCGTATGCTTAATATATACATATTTAAGAACTCGCTGTATAATTTTTGTTGTTTTTGACTTGCTATAGGTGTATGATCGCTTGAAATGAACATATATCCCGATAATGCTCTGCTATGTATAAAAAATCTTTTGAAAAGAAATGATAAAATTTGTAGTATGTTTTTTATGCAAAGCATACGAAGTGAGATATATATTTGGAATGTTATAATTCCGCATTATATATAATACTATAAAAAGTTTGATATTTTATTAACACTCTTTTCAGTGAAAAGGCGGTGGAACAAGCTTTTGTTCCACCGCTCAAGATCATACACTTTCATTTTCGGTAAGGTTGTTCAATCCGTAAGAAAGAGTTGTCAGGCTGTCGCCAAGATGAACATTTTCAACTGCAACACCTTTATGAGTAACTTTAAGGTCATAATGAGTGAAGTTCCAGAATGCTTTGATACCACATTCTATCAGAGTATTCACCAGCTTTTCAGCTGAATTCATGGGTACGCACAGAATAGCAGCCACAGGCTTCTTTTCAGCGCAGAACGTTCCGATTTCATCAATACTTCTTACTTTGAGTTCACCCAGTTCCTTACCTATAATATCAGGGTTGACATCAAACGCACCGATAAGATCAAATCCCTTGTTATGGAAATCAATATGCGTAGCTATAGCCTTGCCAAGATTACCAGCGCCAAGAAGTATCATTGGAGTCTGCTTGTCCAGTCCTAATATTTTACCGATCTCTATGCGGAGATCGCTTACATTGTAGCCGTAACCCTGCTGACCGAATTCGCCGAAACAATTGAAGTCCTGTCTTATCTGCGAAGCTGTAAGCCCCATTTTTTCTGAAAGCTCACGGGAAGAGATGCGGACATATCCATTGTGTTCGAGTTCGCCGAGAAATCTGTAGTATCTCGGCAGTCTTCTTATAACAGAGTTTGAGATTGAGTTCTTTGACATCGTGATATGCCTTCCCTCTTCTTACATTAATTTGTCAAGTCTTATCTTTATCTCATCGAGGAATGTTTTTGAGTCAACTTTCTTCTTGTTATCGAGCTTGGAGATAAGATAAAGATCTCCTGTCATTACGCCTTCCTCAATAGTCTGGATAGTTGCCTTTTCGAGCTTATCTGCAAAGTCGCAGAGCTCAGGTGTATTATCGAGCTCGCCTCTCTTGCGGAGAGCACCGCTCCATGCGAAGATAGTAGCAACAGAGTTTGTTGAAGTTTCCTCGCCCTTGAGATACTTGTAGTAATGACGCTGAACAGTACCGTGTGCAGCTTCGTACTCATAGATTCCGTCAGGTGAAACAAGAACAGAAGTCATCATAGCAAGGCTGCCGTAAGCAGTTGATACCATGTCAGACATTACATCACCGTCGTAGTTCTTGCAAGCCCAGATATAGCCGCCGTTTGAGCGGATAACTCTTGCAACAGCATCGTCGATAAGAGTATAGAAGTACTCGATGCCTGCTGCTTCATACTTCTCCTTGTACTCGTTGTCATATATCTCCTGGAAGATATCCTTGAAACGGTGGTCGTACTTCTTTGAGATAGTGTCCTTTGAAGCAAACCATACGTCCTGCTTGAGGTCAAGACCGTAGTTGAGACAAGCTCTTGCAAAGCCTGCGATAGAAGCATCTAAGTTGTGAAGTCCCTGAATGATACCGTCACACTTTGTGAAATCGTGGATAAGCTCACGGGTCTCATTGCCGTTCTCATCTGTTACAACGAGTTCAGCCTTGCTGCCCTTGTTTACGCGCATTTCTGTGTTCTTGTAAACATCACCGTAAGCGTGACGAGCGATAGTGATAGGCTTAGTCCATGTTGGGATATACGGCTCAATGCCCTTAACGATGATAGGAGTACGGAAAACAGTTCCGTCGAGAGCTGCACGGATAGTGCCGTTTGGAGACTTCCACATCTGTGTGAGGTTATACTCAGGCATTCTTGCAGCGTTAGGAGTAATAGTTGCGCACTTTACAGCAACACCGTACTTCTTTGTAGCTTCAGCAGAATCAATAGTTACCTGATCCTTTGTTTCCTCTCTGTGTTTGAGTCCGAGGTCATAATATTCTGTATTGAGCTCTACATATGGTTCGAGGAGAGTTTCCTTGATCCACTGCCAGAGGATCCTTGTCATTTCGTCGCCGTCCATTTCGACAAGCGGCGTTTTCATAATAATTTTAGCCATAATAAGTACCTCCAGATAGGTATTGACCTCGTAGGTCGAAGCGGCATCGTGTTATGCTTTTACGATGATGATGTACAGACCGACGATAAAAGCCATAATACCTGTAATAATTGCGTTTCTGATTATTCCTGCCTTAAAAGTAACTGTTCCTGAAAGATGACCGTGCATAGCTCCGCCGATAATAGAGCCGACTATTCCGAAAAGGATATACCACATACCTGCCAGAGTAAATAACCTCGCCAGAGCCATTCCTGTAACAAATCCCAATAAATTCGGAAAAAGGAATACGAACAGACCGCCTTCGCCGTGATAACGCTTGGGGTTATCAGTTCCGACATAGGTATGACCTTTCATCGAATCATGATGGAAGTCGTTAACTTCATCACAAACTGACTTGATATCAGCGAATATGTCTTTTATGATAGTTATTAATTTCATAACAGTAAACTTTTTACAGAAGAATTGATATTACTTCATGGACTCTCTTGTGAAATCGAGAAGTCCTCCTGCAAGCATGATATCCTTTGTACGTCCTGAAAGCTCGCAGAGTACAGGAATCTCCTTACCGTTTGTCTTATTGATAACAGTAAGTTCTGACTTGCCTGCTTCAACAGCCTTTCTAACGTCAGCAAGAACGAGCTCGTCGCCCTGAGCGATGCTGTCGTAATCAGCTTCGTTCACAAATGTGAGCGGAAGAATGCCTGCATTTATAAGGTTAGCTCTGTGGATACGTGCGAATGACTTTACAAGAACAGCCTTAACGCCGAGATAAAGCGGTGCAAGAGCTGCGTGTTCTCTTGATGAACCCTGACCGTAATTTGAGCCGCCTACGATAATGCTCTTGCCGAGTGACTTCGCTCTCTCAGGGAAGCTCTCGTCACATACAGCGAAGCAGTGCTGTGAGATCTTCGGAATATTTGAACGAAGAGGAAGTATCTTTGCACCTGCGGGCATAATGTGGTCAGTTGTGATATTGTCGCCGACCTTGAGTGATACAGGAGCATCAATTGTCTCAAGGAGAGGTGCAGTTTCAGGGTATGGCTTGATGTTTGGTCCGCGGAGTATCTCTACGCTGTCCATTTCCTCAACAGATGCAGGTGGAACGATCATATTATCATTTATTACGAACTCCTCAGGAAGCTTGAATTCAGGCATATCGCCAAGCTCTCTCGGATCTGTAAGGTAGCCTGTAAGAGCTGATACAGCAGCCATTTCAGGTGATACGAGGTAGATCTGACCGTCCTTAGTACCTGAACGTCCTTCAAAGTTTCTGTTGAATGTACGGAGTGAGATACCCTTTGAGTTAGGTGACTGTCCCATACCGATACATGGACCGCAGGCACTTTCAAGGATTCTTGCGCCTGCATCAATAAGGATAGAGAGTGCGCCGTTCTGTGCCAGCATATTGAGAACCTGCTTTGAGCCGGGAGCTATAGCAAGTGATACATCAGGATTTACTGTCTTGCCCTTGAGGATATGAGCTACCTTGAGCATATCCAGCAGTGAGGAGTTTGTACATGAACCGATACAAACCTGATCTATCTTGAGTCTGCCGATCTCCTCAACGCTCTTAACGTTATCAGGAGAGTGAGGACAGGCAGCAAGAGGAACGAGCTTGCTGAGGTCGATAGTAAGCTCCTCATCGTATACAGCATCAGGATCAGCAGCAAGAGGAGTCCATACTTCCTCACGCTTCTGAGCTTTAAGGAACTGCTTTGTGATCTCGTCTGATGGGAATATAGAAGTTGTAGCACCAAGCTCTGCGCCCATATTTGTGATAGTAGCTCTTTCAGGAACTGACAGAGTCTTTACACCTTCACCGCAGTACTCGATGACCTTGCCAACGCCGCCTTTAACAGAAAGTCTTCTGAGAACTTCAAGGATAACGTCCTTTGCAGCGACCCATGGCTGGAGCTTGCCTGTGAGTTCAACTTTTACGACCTTTGGGCAAGTGATATAGTAAGCGCCGCCGCCCATTGCAACAGCAACATCAAGTCCGCCTGCACCGATAGCGATCATTCCGATACCGCCGCCTGTAGGAGTATGGCTGTCAGAACCGATAAGAGTCTTGCCTGGGATACCAAAACGCTCGAGGTGTACCTGGTGGCAGATTCCGTTGCCCGGACGTGAGAAATAAATACCATGCTTCTTGGCAACGCTTCCGATAAATCTGTGATCGTCTGCGTTTTCAAAACCGCTCTGGAGGGTATTATGGTCTATGTATGCTACCGAGCGCTCTGTCTTTACGCGGGGAACACCTATAGCCTCAAACTCCAGATATGCCATAGTACCTGTAGCGTCCTGTGTAAGAGTCTGATCGATACGAATACCGATCTCCTGTCCTTTGACGTACTCTCCGTCTACCAAGTGTGCTTTGAGTATCTTTTCCGTTAAAGTTAAACCCATTGAAGATCATTCCTTTCAATACATAAGAATACGCTTATATTTTACAACATTTCGTTCAGTTTGTCAAGAATTAAACAAAGTATTTTTTATAATTAAAGTCCGTATTATATAAAATCCCCCCGAAAGCAGTTATGACTGATCCGCTTTCGGGGGATAAAATGTTTTATGTGCTTATGAAGCAAACTGGCTGTTGTACAACTCCGCATAGAAGCCGCCGTTCCGCATGAGCTGCTCGTGGCTTCCCTGCTCTATGATATTTCCGTGCTTCATAACAAGGATAACATCTGAATTTTTTATAGTTGAGAGTCTGTGAGCTATAACGAAGCTCGTCCTGCCCTCCATTAGTTTAGCGAAAGCCTTCTGGATACGCTGCTCTGTTCGCAGGTCGATGGAACTTGTTGCTTCGTCGAGGATAAGCATGGGCGGATCCATGAGCATGATCCTTGCGATACAGATAAGCTGCTTTTGTCCCTGCGACAGTCCGCTGTCCTCGCTGATAACAGTGTCATATCCCTCAGGGAGCCTTTTTATGAAGCCGTGTGCGTATACAGCCTTTGCGGCTTCGATTATCTCCTCGCGTGTCGCATTGGGTGCTCCGTAGGCTATATTCTCCGCAACTGTACCCGTAAATACCCATGTTTCCTGCAAGACCATGCCGAAGCAGCTTCTCAGGCTGTCGCGGGTGATATCGCTGATATTCCTGCCTGATATCTCGATCTTGCCGCTGTCAATATCGTAGAACCGCAGCAGAAGATTGATTATGGTCGATTTTCCGCAGCCTGTGGGACCGACTATGGCTACGCGCTGACCTGATCTTACATCGAGACTGAAGTTTTGTATCAGCTTTGCATCAGGAGTATACGAAAAGAACACATCAGAAAATCTCAGGCTTCCGTCGCAGCCTTTTATAACGTCCTTATTACTGTCGTCAGATACCTCCTCTTCGTCAAGAACATCGAACACTCTCTGTGCAGAAGCTACTGCGTTCTGCAATTCGGCAAAAACTCCCGATATCTCATTGAACGGCTTGGTATACTGATTCGCATACGCAAGGAAGCTTGAAAGCTTGCCGACAGTCATTTTCCCTGCAAAGCCTGTGTATCCGATAACTCCGAATGCGCCGAGCATACCAACTGCCGCATATATTATTCCATTTACAAAACGTGTGGTCGGATTGGTCATGGAGCTGAAAAAGGTTGCCTTTGCGCCTATTTCACCGTAAGATTTGTTGATCTCCTCGAAACGCTCCTCAGCTCTTTTGTCATAAACAAAAGCCTTGACAATTTTCTGGTTTCCTGCCATTTCCTCAGCAAGTCCCACCATATCACCGCGGAGCTTCGACTGTTTCATATACGAATCGTGAGAAGCCTTTGTTATTTTTGATGCCGCAATAAAAGAGAGCGGCGTGAGTATAACAACAACTACAGCTATTTTCACGTTTATTGTCATCATGAAGACAAGTGTGCCGATTATAGTGATGATGCCGCTGAAAAATTGAGTAAATCCCTGAAGCAGACCGTCGGAAACGATCTCGATATCATTTATCACTCGGCTTGACAGCTCACCTTTTGTGTGTCCGTCAATATACTTCAGGGGAACTCTTTCAAGCTTATTGAAGACATCTGCTCTCAGGTCACGTATCGTAAGAAAAGCCAGTTTGTTGGTGCATAGGCTCATGAACCACTGGAAAAGCGTACTTGCAATGACAGTTGAAGCAAGAGCGATAATAATATCCCTAAGCTTTTCAAAATCAACTCTTCCCTTTCCTGTACAGCAGTCAACGGCTTCACCTATGAATACAGGTCCGGTATGCTGTTTGCCCACCTGCCCAGCGGCCGGTGCCTTTCCTACGTGAAACCCCGGATCGGCGAGAACCG
>CACZEJ010000090.1 GCA_902780115.1 Ruminococcus flavefaciens
TGTTCTAGCTTTTTGGCCCAGTTCATACGATAGAGATCGAACACGGTAGGTTCGTCCTCAGGTATACCATGTTGACGTTTACAGTAGTCGAGGAATGGACATTCATACGGCTTCATGCAGTGCTCAGACAAATCGTTTTCAGGCTCCATATCCTTGTTCAGCACCTTGAGCGCCATATTCACCTGAGCAGGAACCTTCAGGTATTCATTCTCTGTCAGCTTCTCCATATCGACTATTGTGAAAAGCCTCTGAAGATCAATAGCCCCCTGACGTACATAATCGCTATTCAGACAGACAAGGTATGTGCCTGTGACATTGATGCCACACTGAGTTAGTACCCATTTCTGATAGGCAATGTCTGGCGCGTATTTGTCGAGTTTTGCCTTTTGTCCCTCAAACTCTGGGAAACTGGTGCAATTTACGAAAACGGAAAGCTTGTAGAAACGGCAGAATTCATAGTTCGGGCCATAGGCTCTCATATAGGCAAGCATTTTCTTGCCTGAGAGAGTTTTGTTGAGCAGTACGCGGTCAAGCTCATGCTCGTGTTCGATAAGTGTTATCATAATTCGGGTATCCTTCTTGCGAGAATTTTTACAAGCTTGTAGGAGCTTTGAAGGTCGGTCATATCAATGACGCATGAAGGGGAGTGGAGATATCTGCACGGAACGGATATAGCGATAGTGCGCACACCGTTTCCGCTTATGTGTATAGCTCCCGCGTCATTTCCGCCTGCGATCATGGTTTTGGTCTGGCAGGTGGCGATATCGAAGGCAAGGTGGTAGAGCTCCTTGTCGTATATGGTCCTGTTGTCCATGAATGATACTACAGGACCGCCGTCCAGTTCGCAGACGCGCTTTTCACCGGTAACGCCGTCGATATCAGCTGCTGTGGTAGCTTCGAGGACGATAGCGAAGGAAGGCGCGACCGAGAATGCCGAAACGGCAGAGCCGCGGAGACCGATCTCCTCCTGAACATTGAATACGAAGTAAGTATCGTATTCGAGGGACTCATGCAGGAGCTTTATCATCATTGCGCAGCCTGCGCGGTCGTCAATAGCCTTTGCCTTTACGCGGTGGCTGCCCAGCTCGGTGAATTCGCTGTCGAAGTATACAGGATCGCCGAGGGATACGCAGCTTTCGGCTTCGGACTTGTCAGCGGCACCGATGTCGATATAGAGGCTGTCAGCTGTAGGAGCCTTTTCGCGCTGCTCCTTGCTGAGGTTATGGACGGCTGTTGAGCCTACAACGCCGCTGATGCGCTTTTCGCCGATGCGTACCTGTCTGCCGATTATAACGGCAGGGTCGATACCGCCGACGCAGCCGAATGTAAGAGTTCCGTCAGAGCGCACGGAAGTGACGATAAGTCCCACTTCGTCCATATGAGCGCATATCATCAGCTTTTTTTTCGGAGTTTTCTTGCCTTTTTTGAAGCAGATGAGGTTTCCGAGGTTATCAATATGGTAATCGCAGACGAGTTTTATTTTGCTGATTATGAGATCTCTTACAGCTTTTTCATCACCTGAGATACCGTCGGTCATGCAGAGTTCTTTAAGTAATTCCTTCATAACTTAGCCCTCCTTGATAAATGCAGCAAGAAGCTGTGCGGTAGTTTCGATATCACTGAGGTCGATGACTTCGACGGGAGTATGCATATTGCGCAGAGGTATGGAGACCGTACAGGTCTTTGCGCCTTCACGATTAACGGAATATCGGTCGGCATTGGTGGAGGTGAGACCGCTCATCACTTCGAGCTGATAGGGGACAGAAGCTTTCTTAGCTGTCTCAATGAGCTTGTCGCTTATCTCGCGTGAAAGCGAAGGAGATATGCCGATCATAGGACCTTTGCCCAGATATCCGCAGTTTCGTTCGTTCTCGCCTATGGCATAGGCAAAGCTGACATCAACAGCAAGGGCGATATCGGGAGAAACGGTGAAAGCACCTATCTTAGCGCCGCGTTCGCCGACTTCCTCCTGAGTGGAGAAGACGACCGTGACATTATAAGCGGTCTTGGCTCCTGCGAGGAGCTCAAGAGCGCGAAGCACAGATGCGATGCCGCAGCGGTCATCAAGAGCACCGCCTGTGATACGGCTTCCGATGAGTTGTCTGCAAGACACGTCAAAGGTGATAGAGTCACCGATGGAGATGAACTGTTCCAGCTCTGACTTTGACATACCCGTGTCGATCGCAACATCTTCGATAGACAGGACTTCGCTGCTGCCGTGTGACAGGTGTGGCGGAACAGAGCAGATAACGCCCTTGATGTTCTGATTTCCGTGGATAATGACAGGCTGTGCGGGGAGAAGTCTGCGGTCGATGCCGCCTACGCTGCCCACCTTGACAAATCCCTCGTCGGTAATGTAGGTGACAACGAAGCCTATCTGGTCGATATGAGCATCAAGAACGAGCGACGGCAGTCCGTCAGTGTGAACGCCGAAGCGTCCGATGACATTTCCATTTACTACAGAAGCATCAGGTGTGTACTGACGCAGCATGGAAAGTGCCAGCTGAGCGGCAGCCTCTTCGTTCCCTGAAGTACCCGAAACTTCAGAGAGCGCGATGACGGTTTGTTTGATATCCATTGTAAAAGCTCCTTTCATTAAAATACAAAACACGTTATTCATATTATAACAGATTTATGAATTTTTTTCAATAGATAACTCGTTATATTAATAAATGAGTTAGGAAAGTATTTTCGTTAAGTTAAGTCTTTAGCCGTTAGCCGATGTGTCACCTGAATGTGAAGGCGCATATAATGATGGTGAGGGAGGGAAACTTCCCTCCCTTAATACGGCGGCTCAGCCGTCATATGGAGGAATCATTATGGCGACTTTCTATAATCAGGCAACACTGTCATATAACGGAACGGTTGCGAGTTCAAATATAACATCGGGAGAGATACTTGAGGTGATCTCCGCCACAAAAACAGCGGTATCCGATGACTATACCACCAATGACGAGAAGGTATACGTGGTGAGCATAGTCAATACAGGCTCCACATCATACAGCAATATCACTGTTACAGATGATCTCGGAGCATATTCTCTGAGTGAAACAGGCGGAGATGTAGTTCCGCTCACATATGAGGAGGGAACTATCTTATACTATGTAAACGGCATACAGCAGGCAGCTCCTGCGGTAACGTCCGTTTCTCCTCTTACGGTAACAGGGATCAGCGTACCGGCGGGCGGCAATGCTACGATCGTATATTCAACGAATACAAACGGTTTTGCGCCGCTGGGAACAGGTGCTTCCATTGTGAACACTATTACCGTCAGTGGTACGGATACTACGGGCACAAAGGCATTTGACCCGATAACAGCTTCCGAAACCATCTATTACAGCGAAGGTATCGACCTTGCAATCAGCAAGTCGCTCAGTCCTGCGGCTGTTGAAGAAAACGGAGCTGTGACTTACACCTTCACTATCCAGAACTATGGCAGTACACCTGCCGAGGCTGCGGATAATGTTATTTTCAGCGACACATTCACACCTGCACTGACCGATGTAACAGTTGAGTTCAACGGAACAACATGGGTCGAGGGAACTAATTATTCGTATGATCCTGCTACAGGTGTATTCACAAGCCTTGACGGACAGATAACTGTTCCTGCTGCACAGTTCAGTCAGGACGAGACAACAGGCGAGTGGTCTGCACAGCCGGGCGTGAGCACACTTATCATCAGAGGAAATCTCGCATAAGAGCAATTTCCGAAACGATCGCAATATAATATTTTATCCCGAGGGCAGTTCATGGAGCTGCCTTCGGGATATTTTTATTGTATGTTGTTGCTGAGGGTCGGACGCATTGCCTGCCAGCAGCGGTATGCGATACAACCTTCAATTATTGTCAGCAGGATCATTAGTATGCTGTTTCCGAACGAGCCTGTGGTCGCATTGCTGATAAAATGGAGAAGTATTGCAAGAGGCAGCATTATCCTCGATCTATTCGTCTGTATGCCATAGAAGATAATGACGGTCAGAGCGACCACGAATACTGTACCTTCGGCGGCAAACAATATGTTTATGGGCAGTATGTAAGAGGAGGCATTGCCTGTTCCGATAAGATTAAGACAAGCGGCTCCTGCGCCGATCTCCTCGAATAAGCCGTGTCCGATGCCGTAGGTCAGGGAGTCTGTGGGGCGGTCGTAGGAACTGAGAAGATAACGCATTGTCAGGAACTTCCCACCCTCTTCAAAAATTCCGTAGAGCAATCCCTGCTGGATACAAAAGGCAGCGTGGGAACTGTGGCTGAAGCCTGAACGGATAAAGCCGGCAACTATAAAAACGGGAAAACAGACAATAAAGGCGACAAGTGCAGGATAGAGCCGTGCGTGGACTTTTTTGCGCAGCAGGCAGAGCAGCAGTATCGGGCTCAGCAGCCGTACAAGTCCTGCAAGAAGACAGTTAAGGTCAGTCATGATACGTTTCGTGATCTCCTTTTATAAAAACGATTAACTTTAAAACAATTATACAGCATGATACCGTTATTGTCAATAGAAAAGCCCGAAAGCAGCATAAGACCGCTTTCGGGCATAAATTATACCGTGAATCCCTTGGCACGGAAATTGTCTATCAGGTCGCCGAGTATCGCTGCATTGGTCGAAGAAACCGAGTGGAGAAGGAGTATCTCTCCGCCGTGAGCTGCGTCAGTGAGCTTTTTCAGCCCATCAGCAGGCGGCGGCTGAGAATTGGTGTTCCAGTCCACGTAGGCACTGCTCCAGAACAGTGACTTGTAGCCGCATTCTTTTGCTATCTCAAGAGCGTGTTCGGAGTATTCACCGCATGGACAGCGGAAGTACTGCATCTGATATCCGAAATTGTCAAGAACATAATCGTGCAGCGACATTATCTCATTTTTAGCGTCGCTGTCTGTCAGAGTCGGCAGACTTGCGTGTGTCATGCCGTGATTTCCGAGGATATGCCCCTCATCTATCATACGTTTTACGAGAGCGTTCTCTGTTTTTGCGTAAGAACCTGTCAGGAAGAATATCGCCTGAACGTTTTTCTCTTTCAGTGTATCAAGTATCTTCGCGGTATAGCCGTTTTCATAGCCCTGATCGAAGGTAATGATTATTCGCTGACCGTCATTGGATAAGGCGAAGGCATCAAGGTCGCCGAATCGGCTGTTGAACGCAAGAGCGTCAACGGGACGGTTTTTATCATCGACAGCAGTCCCCTGACCATAGCCTATCTTAGTGCAGTTGGCTGCGCATACTGCCGAATACGGCACAACAGCCGCAGTCAGTATGGCAGCAGGAACTGAAAATCTCATTTTTGTTACCTCTGATTAGATTTGCGGAGAAGTTCCGCAAGAGTATTATATTCTGAAATAACGCAGAAAAACGTGGGAGTTTTTGCATTTTCATGAAAATTCTGCATATTTTTTAATGAGGTGATGACATGAACGAAGAAAAGAACGAGTTTGCAGAGGAGGAGACTACTGAGGAACTTATAGCGGAATATAACAGAAAACGCCGCAGCAGACCCGATGACGTGATAGCGACACAGGCTGTGGTATGTATATTGGTCACGCTGGTGTTTTTTGCAGCGAACAGGCTGTATCCCGACATAGCAGGAGCTGTTTTTGAGAAGCTCCGCGGTCTTGTGACGGACAGCAGGGAGATCATGCCCAATCCCATTGACCTACTCACAAACTATATTGCTGAGCTTTAAGTACGGCGGAGTTTCCGTGCGCATAGGCTTTTCGTTTCTTGTATTCAATGCGCTGATATTCACGGTGAGTGACATCAGGCTGATAATGGCGTTTTATACAGCTTGTGCCATACATGAAGCAGGACACATCGCGGCGCTTGTGTATACAGGCGGGAGACTGTCTGCAATTGAGTTCAGCGGCGCAGGAATACGCATGGAAACAGTGAAAAGGAGTTTCTACTCGGTAAGGAGCAGCTTTTTTGTACTTATAGCAGGTCCTGCGGCAAATCTTCTGGCATATCTGCTTCTGAGGGGCTTTGGCGGAGAGCTTCCGCGGCTGAATCTTGCGGCGGCGCTGTATAATCTTCTGCCGCTGAAAAGTCTTGACGGAGGAGCACTGATATCGCTTTTTACCTCGGGGACAGCCTGCGAGAGAAAAGCTGATATACTGATTTCGGCGATAGGAGCTGCTGTTATAGCAGGGATCATTTTCATAACACGTTAGCCAAGAAAATATCGGGACAGAGAAAGCTCCCCGAAGAATCACTTCAGGGAGCTTCAGATTTATATCTTAACTTTTATTCAGCGTGAGCAGCTATTCTGTAGATAGTTGCGATATCCTGTGAAGTAAGGCGAACAAAACCGCCTGTCTTGCCGTCGCCGAGACCGAATTTCTTGACGAGCTTAGGAATATCGTCCTCGCTTGCACCGAGCTGGTCGAAGTTAATAGGCATACCGATGCTTTGCAGGAAGCTGCGGAAGCAGGCGATACCCTCAAGAGCGGTCTCGTCAGGGAACTCGAAGTTCATCTGACAGCCCCATACTCGAACAGCAAGCTGTGCAAATCTCATAACATCGTGTTTGTATACGAACTCCATCCATGCAGGCATGATAACAGCAAGACCTGCACCGTGAGCGCAGTCGTACATAGCCGAGAGCTCGTGCTCGATAGCGTGGCTGTTCCAGTCCTGAGTTCTTCCAACGCCGACGATATCGTTATGAGCAACTGTACCTGCCCACATTATATTAGCTCTTGCCTCGTAGTTGTCAGGCTGAGCGATAGCACGGGGAGTTTCCTTTATCATGGTCAGGAGAACAGCTTCGCAAAGGCGGTCTGTTATCTCGACCTCGCGGGTATTTGTGAAGTAGCGCTCGAATACGTGAGCCATTATATCGGTAGCACCGCAGGCTGTCTGATAAGCAGGCAGAGTGCAGGTGAGTTCGGGGTTGAGGATAGAGAAGCGCGGACGGAGCAGGTCTGAACCTACATCACGTTTGAGGCTTCCTTCTTCCTTTGTGACAACAGATGCGCCCGAGCCTTCGCTTCCGGCGGCTGCTATAGTGAGGACAGTACCTATCGGCAGAGCCTTTTCGACAGTTTTTCCTGTGCCGTAGAAGTCCCAGAAATCGCCGTCATACGGAACGCCGAGAGCGATAG
>CACZEJ010000091.1 GCA_902780115.1 Ruminococcus flavefaciens
AAGGAGATCGCCAAGGATAAGCTCGTCATCATGGTAACGCATAACCCTGAGCTTGCCGATCAGTACGCTACACGTATCATAAGGATAAAGGACGGTCAGCTCACAGGTGACAGCGATCCCTATGAGCTTGAAAAGTCAAAGAAGAAGGAAGATGCGGCAGAAAATAAGAAAAAGAGAGTTTCAATGTCATTCGGTACAGCTGTTTCTCTTTCGCTCAATAATCTCCTTACCAAAAAGGGAAGAACTCTCCTGACGGCTTTTGCAGGCTCTATCGGTATCATCGGCATAGCGCTTATCCTTTCGCTCGCAACAGGTATCAATGAGTATATCGACAATATCCAGGAGGAGACACTGTCGTCCTATCCTCTGGAGATAATGCGTGAGAATACCGACACCTCTGGCATGATCGAGGCAATGATGCAGAATCAGCAGGAATACGAGAGCCGCGAGTTCAGAGACGATACTGTCTATGCAAATACTCAGGTCTATGATATGTTCAATTCTTTCAATACCTCTGCAAAGCAGATCAATAATATGAAGGATTTCAAGAAATTCCTTGATACTGACAGTGTTATCGCTGAGAAGGCTACCTCGATAGGATATTCTTACGATGTAAAGATGCCTATATATACAGAATCTCCGTCGGGAGATATAATCAAGGTAGACTTCATGGATATGTACAGCAAGGCAATGGGAATGACTGATTCCGATATAATGGCAGCTTCCATGAATAACCCTATGGCAGGTATGGAGATGCAGGCGTTCGGTCTCAATGTCATGCAGGAGCTTCTCCCGGGTGATAACGGCGAAACTATCAGTCCGCTCATCAAGGAGCAGTATGATATTGTAAACGGAAAGTGGCCCGAGAATTACGATGAAGCAGTTGTTATTCTACGCCAGAACAACGAACTCCCCGATATAATCGCATATGCAATGGGTCTCAAGGATCAGGAGGGCTTCAGCGAGAAGCTCAAGGCAATAATGAGCAATCAGGAGATCAAGGATTACGGTCAGCTCGAATGGAGCTTCGACGATATCAAGAACAAGAAGTTCAAGATGGTAATGCCTTGTGAATACTATCAGAAAGATCTCGCAGGAAACGGCTATAACGACCTGACTTCAACAGAAACAGGTCTTGATTATATCTACGGTGCCGACAATATAGGTACTGATATAAAGATAGTCGGATTTATCCGTGCAAAGGAAGACGTAAAGGCTCCTATGCTGAACAGCTATATCGGATATACTTCAAAGCTTACAAAGTATGTCATCGACACTACAAATAACAGCGATATAGTTAAGGCACAGACAGCTGACCAGGAGAATGACATCATTACAGGTCAGAAGTTTATGACAGACGATTACGTTGAACCTACTCCAGAGGAAAAAGCTGAGACCGCTAAGGCATTCATAAAGAAAGCCGATACCGATACAAAGGCTGATATCTTCCGCCTTGTGGCTGCTCAGCCTGATACTTCGCAAGCTGATGCACAAGTCGCAGCTGCTATGAAGGACTTTGACAGAAATGAGTTCATAAAGCAGATAACGGATATGTACTCCAATGAGCTTGGCGTAGATGCTTCACAGATCACATCGTTTGTTGCACAGATGAGCGATGAGGAGATAAAGAGCTATGCGGAGCAGGCTATCCGCGAGCAGATCGCTCAGGAGTATGCAAAGATGTCTCAGGAGCAGCTTGGCTCGCTCACGAATGCAGAACTTGCAGCAATGCTTGATTCTGCCGAGATAAGTCTCGATAACTACGGTGTTATATTTGACAAGTATACTCCCGAGGAAATATCAGATTCTACCTATGACGATAACCTGAAGCTTCTTGGCGTTGCCGATGAGAGCGATCCTTCTGCAATACACATCTACGTTAAGAGCTTCGAGGACAAGGACGATATATCCGATGCAATAGAACGCTATAATGACAGCGTTAAGGAAGCAGATGTGATACACTATACCGACATGGTAGCGCTCCTTATGTCATCTATAACAAGCATCATCAGCGGTATTTCTTATCTGCTTATCGCATTTGTCGGCATATCGCTGGTGGTTTCCTCAATAATGATAGGAATCATCACATATATATCCGTTCTTGAGCGTACACGAGAGATCGGTATACTCAGAGCGATCGGTGCTTCAAAGCGAAATGTCAGAACCGTTTTCAATGCGGAAACGCTTCTTGTGGGACTTACGGCAGGTCTTATAGGTATCGGCGTGTCAGTGCTTCTGACTATCCCGATCAACCTTATAATCCACTCAGTGACAAGTCTTGACACGCTCCGTGCGCATGTTCCTGTAGTTGGAGCTGCTGTGCTTATCTTCATCAGCATGATGCTCACACTTATAGCAGGACTTATACCGTCAGGAGTTGCGGCAAGAAAAGACCCTGTTGAAGCTCTCAGAACTGAATGATCTAACTGTTGATGCTCCAAAGAGAGTATTTAGATACTTCATCTTTCACAACAGACCAATATATAAAAAGGACGCTGCGGAAAAACGTAAGCGTCCTTTTCTATGTATAATACATATATGGAGGTAAAACTGACTGAACAATATTAGCGATGTGCAGTTAATCAATAAGGTCGTTTTGGAAGCGTGACAAATGCTCGAAAGGCAGGATCTGACGGCCTCTGAAAAGTCCGCAGCCGTCGTTGATGAGCTGATTGTTGATAGCGCTGAACATATTTACGTCGATATCTGCAAGTTCGAGCTCCTGGAGCTTTGTAAGCCTTTCATAAGCTTCATCAAAATATATGCATTCGCCTATAGGTATCTCATCGCGTTTGGTACGTCTTGCACTCTGCAATTTTTCATATCCGAAATGATTTGCGTCGCCTATCTCTGCAAAATCGTCCATCTCCTTGGTACGAAGCTGCAATTCCGTATAGCACCGTGCAAGATTGTCATAGAATGTAATATGCAGGGATTGGTACCCCGTACTGCGGGGACCTGAAACATAGTCCCTGTAATACGGTCTGACAGCTTCTTTAAGGCGTTCGGAATATCTGTCCTCGGAAAATCCCGAAAGCTCTGCTGTAAAGCCTCTTTCTTCGAGAAATTCAGGCAGGACATCTGCTATCTCATACAGATATTTCAGTTCCACATCTCTTTTCTCATCATTTTCGGAGATATGACAGGCAGGCATTGATATAACGATGCGGTAGGCTATAAGGTCGCGGAAGCAGATCAGCCTGCTTTTGATCTCGGCTTCTGACGGGAATTTCCCGTTTTTCTTGTAATATTTGTAGATGAATTCGAGGATATAACCGTTGAATTTCTCCTCAGCGCGTATCAGTGATTTGATTCTGCCTTTGAAAGTGAAAGCCAGAAACGGATATTCTCTTGTCATATATTTGTAGAATTCCTTTATTCTCTGGGACTGAGAGGTAAGGAAGTCATTATGTTCAAGCAGCTCAATTATCTGTATAAGGAAATTAGAGTGTGCAAGATCAATACTGTTGTGAGTTTCTTTTGCGTGATCTCTCAGATCGTTTGCGTATCTGTGCAGGATTTTCAGCACAGTATTTCCTGAAAACAAGTAATCATTCAAAGATATCATGGGACTACTCCTCTTTCTTTATTGATGTGACAGTGGTAGTGCTGGTCGAAGTTGTAGTGGCAGAAGTTGAAGTGATAGAGGTTTTGACAGTTGAAGTGCTTTCGGAAGATTCAGTGCTGCCGTTTACTGTCATTGTAATTATAGTATTTCCGTCGGGAGATACTATTGTTTTTGTCTGTGAAAATTCTTTCCTGTCCATATTTTTCTCCTATTTGATTATCTTGAAGCATACTGTATTAGAATTTATCAGCGGGGAGCAGTACTCAAAATAAACTGTGCCCGAGACTGTGCTCCTTATCTCGGAAATGATCTCTCCGTCGAAAGGGTCGGAAATTATACCGAGGACGTCGCCTCGTTCCACACGCTTGCCGATTTCGATGGAGCTTTTGAAAATACCTGATGCTTCCGAGCGTATCTGCTTTGTCTTGCTTTCATCTATCAGTTTTGTGATATATCCGGGTGGAGTATTTGCGCTTATCATGTCATGCTTGTCGAGGAAGCGCAGTATGGCGTATACTGCCTCATCAGCGGCATTTTCATCAATAACGTCTGTAGCGTTAGCGTATACCGAGAAGGCTTTTGTTTCCCAGATCTGCCAGTTGTAGTTGAGCGTAGTCGTGTCATAAGGTCTTGGTTTGCGGAGTATTCCGAACTGAAGTCCGAAATCCTTCATCAGTTCAGGAGAAGCAAAGCCTGTATCCATCATCTTGACGTGGGGCAGGAAATTGCCCTGCTGATAGAAGCTCGCAAGCTGTATGCCGCATTCATAGCCCTGTATCTTTGAAAACAGACCGTCTGCGATACGCTGCGTAGTTTCACCCAGACTGTACCCCGGGAACATTCTGTTAATGTCGGTATTATCCATTGCCCAGAAGCGCTTTCCGATATTCATAGAGTAGTAATTCACGCACGGAATGACCATGATCTCGGTATCTTCTGCAATAAGACCTTTTGCTTCGATTTTTTTCAGTTCCTGTATCATTCGGCTGCAAACGTACATCTGCTGGACTTCGTTTCCGCGCATGGCACCGACGATAGCAGCTGATTTTTTACCGTGACCGAAACGGAAGCCTATAACGTCGAGCTGCTCACGGTACGGAGATTTCAGCGAGTACAATATTTGTTTCTTCATTATTCTGTACCTCCTGCGGCAGGCTTCAGTATTCTCGCAAGCAGAGAACCGCCGTATACGACAGGGTATTCGCGCAGAGTAAACACCAGCCCGTCACATACAGCTTCCACTGTTTCGACAGTTTTTGAAGACAGCGGATCAACTACATCGCCGATGTGATCGCCTTTTTCAACGGTATCTCCGAAGCTGACGCAAGGCACAAAAATTCCTGCCGCGTCAGAATTTACAAAGCCGACCTCCCGACCCTCAGACACTATGGGCTCGCGTACAGGAGCAGTTTCTCCGCTCCACATACCAAGCTCTTTCAGGAGATTCAAGATGCCGTCAAAAAGCTGATCACAGTATTCCTTTGTTATACGCATACCCACGCCCATCTCAACAACAATGGTCTTTGTTCCTCTTGTATTGAGGGTATGAGCGAGGGTAGATTCAAGAACTGTAGCGGATTCGTGTATCCATACAAGATCCACGTTCATCATCTTGGCGTAGGGGAGAAGTGCAGGTGCAGTAGGCACACTCATACGAATCTGCGGTATCTCTTTGAGGAAGATATTGCTTGAATGAACGTCAACGCACACATCTGAACCGCTTATATCGTCGATTATCATTGAGCAGAGCATCTCTATCATCGTACCGTCCTTTGAGCCCGGGAAAACTCTGTTCATATCGAGATCAAACATGGGGACACCTCGTGTCAGCGAGTCGATACCCATAGGATTCAGTGCGGGATAAATGTCAACGATGCCGTTAAGACATTCTATGTGCTCATCAATATAAGAGCCTATCATGTACGCAAGATATTGTCCTTCAAGCTCATCACCGTGAGTACCTGTAACAAGGCTCAGTCTTTTCTTGCTGCTGCCGTTTTTAATGCGCCGTTTCTGAATGTTCAGGTTTTCATTGACTGCAAGAGCCGCAGACGCAATTGTTTCTATCATTGTTAATTCACCTCTTTAGCAGTTTAGGTGCAGTATTCGGGCGGAAAATATCCGCCCCTGCTTTTACGGAAATGTATGCCGCTGCCTTTGGTCAGATAAGGACTGAGCGAACTAATTGAAGCTGCTGGGTATACCTGCCGAACATTACGCCTCTGTCAATGGCACAGTCGCGGAAGTCACGCCCCATAGATATCACAAGGTAATCATCGTTTACGGGACAGTTATTTGCGGGATCAATACCTTCCCAGTGATCGCCTGTCCAGTATTCCACCCATGAATGAGTCTCGCCGTCACAGAATGCAAGTCCTGCGATATATCTTGCGGGGATACCGTCCATTCTCAGAAGGGAGATAAGTATATGCGAGAAGTCCTGACAAACGCCTGCCCTTAGCGCAAAGGCTTCTGCGGCAGTTGTAGCGGTAGTAGTTACGCCTTTTTTGTACTCTATGAAGTCTGAGAGGATATCGCTGAAATATGCAGCCTTCTCAGAAGCACTTCCATTGTACTTATCCTTCAGCTCCGAGTAGAATTTCTTTAATCCGTCGTCAGGAGCGGTATACTCCGAGTGATACATATAGCACGGCATAAGAAAAGAGCTGTGCTTAGAGTTATCAACTTCTGCCGTACCCTTGATGTCAAAATCAAGGAAACGGTGATCGGCATGAATGTATCCTGCCGTTACGTTATTACCGAAAGCGTCCTTAGTCTGTTTGGTTGAGACAGATGGAGATATATTGAGACTGCACGAGAGGATCTTCTGAGCTTCCGTATCAGGAGGGATTATCCTGAGAGCAAAGCTGTGATCGTGGACGTAATCGTCAAATGTAAGCTTTGTGGAGAAGCTGAAATTAAGTTTTTTCATACTGATGCCTCCATTGGATCAAACAGGTGTTCAAGGCTTTGGATCGCCTTATCGCAGCCAAGCTTATAGTCTTTTTCCGTACCGAGTATCTCGACAACGGTACACATATATTTGGTATTGTAACGGTACGGAGTGTCCTTTGGTACGCGGTGAAGATTCTTGCAAAGCCTGATAAACTCCTTTTCAACTGTTGCAAAGGGATACTTCATTCTCATATACAGGTCGAGGCGCTCGATAGTTTTTCCTATGTATATGATATTTCTTATCTCGTCGTCGTAGATATGTTCATTCACGCTGCCCCAGAAGCTGTACAGTATATCTTTCAGTGGCAGGAGCGATAATCTTATATTTGCCTTGCTCTGTGAATTCGTGAGCGTATCCTTAGCCATCTGCAGAAAGGAAAGTGTTTTTGTTGATATCTCCTCACGCAG
>CACZEJ010000092.1 GCA_902780115.1 Ruminococcus flavefaciens
TAGGCGGCTGTGCTATCGACGCAACAGGTATGCCCCTGCCGCAGGAAACTGTGGACGGCTGTCTCGCTTCCGACAGTGTGCTCCTCGGAGCTGTCGGCGGTCCGAAATGGGACGACCTCGCAGGCGATATCCGCCCAGAAAAGGCTCTCCTCGGTATTCGCTCCGCACTGGGACTGTATACGAATCTCCGCCCTGCGAAGCTCTACCCTGCGCTGAGAGCAGCTTCTCCGCTGAAAGACGAGATAGTGGGCGGCGGCTTTGATATACTCATCGTCCGCGAGCTCACAGGCGGTATATACTTCGGCGACCGCGGCTACCGCGAGGGTAAGTACGGTCAGGAAGCCTACGACACCGAGGCTTACAGCGTCACCGAGATCGAGCGCATCGGCAGAGCTGCCTTTGAAGCCGCTATGAAGCGCAGCAAGCGGCTTTGCAGCATCGACAAGGCTAACGTCCTCGAAACATCGAGACTATGGCGAAAGACTATGCACAAGCTCGCGGAGGAATACCCCGAAGTGTGCTATACGGATATGTTCGTGGACAATGCCGCAATGCAGCTCGTCCGCGACCCTCGTCAGTTCGACGTTATCGTAACGTCCAATATGTTCGGAGATATACTTTCAGATGAAGCTTCGCAGATAACAGGCTCTATCGGTATGCTGGCTTCGGCTTCTCTGGGAGCTTCAAAGCGCGGTCTTTACGAGCCTATACACGGCTCAGCACCTGACATTGCAGGTAAAAATATTGCCAATCCGATAGCTACCATACTTTCGGGAGCTATGATGCTCAGGTACTCCTTCGGACTCGCAAAGGAAGCCGATGCTATCGAAGCTGCTGTGGATAAGGTGCTGAACGACGGCTGCCGAACAACTGACCTTATGGGAACGGACAAGGGTACGCCTCTCACCTGCACGGAGATGACCAAAAGGGTACTTGAAGTTCTTTGATTCTCGTCACAAGTTCGAGCGAACCTATCTATAGTTTTTCAGAATATGTACATTCCGTTTCACCCACTTTTTCACTCTCCAAACATTACAAAGAATGATATTTTCTATCCTTGATTATAATTTTTTTCTATAGCTCATGATAATTCAAAAGTGTCATATCTCCCCGTATCACAAGAAGATCTCGTTGCAGTCGGTGAAAGAGTTATGCTGTGTAATGTGAAAATATATCATAATATGCTGATGTATATATGTTGCAAGATTTGGGATAAATTTTTAATTTTATCCTCTTGACAAATCTCAGCAAAAAGATTATCATATGCATATACTCTCGATACAAATATTTCGCTAAACTTCAAGGAGGTATATCATGAAAAGGGAATTATTGGGGCTTTCAGCTTTTATTTTCGCAGCAGCGCTCGTGGGGTGCAGCGCTGACAAGAACACCGAAAATAATGGCAAGTCTGAAACAACTACTGTTGCAGAGGATCCTGCTGATAGTATACAGTCCGCAACCATTGATAGCAACATTGAAATAACTACCGTAGAAGAGGATACCGCTGAGGAAGACAACATCGTTTCTAAAAGCGCTCCTGACATAAAAGAGTATGCAGGTGAATTAGTCTTGACAGGCTTCGGCACAATCAATGACGGCTATCCTGATATAGATGCCAATAAAATCATCGACGAAAGCGAAGATGACCCTGCAACTATCTCAGAGGACGGAACGCTCCATTTCAACGGAAAGGATTATAAGCTTATCCCCGAGGGCGTAATCAAGCCGCAATATTCTGATAAAGACTTAATAGTCTACAGTATTGAGGGAAGCGGATTCGATTTCGACAAATATTCTAAAAATGTCTACTCACTAACTTCAAGAAAATATCTGGATAAGGATTATGAAGGTCCTGCATTTCTGACAATATCACAATGGGACACACATTCCGGTGATGAGGACTATTCATATAATTTATATTCATTGAATATCACAGAAAAAGGCGATGATGACAGTGCTTTAGACATATCGTCCGCTTTAAAGGGCAGCCACGGCGATCCCCACTGTCAAATAAGAGATACGGAAATCGTCGATTGACCAAAAAAATTTCTTACCGATCCAAGGAGAATATAAAATGAAAAAAGGATTATTGGGACTCTCAGCTTTTATTTTCGCAGCAGCGCTCGTGGGGTGCGGCGCTGACAAGGAGAAAAATGCGGACAATAAGGAAAAAGCTGAAGCAACTACCGTGGCAGATGAAACTACTGCGGCAAAAGACGACGCTGAAAACAGCGCCAAAGAAAATACCACAAGCCAAAAGGACAAGGAAACTGCCGAACCTGTCAGCATAAAGGATATTGCAGGAGCTTATCACAAAACCGGTCATGCATATATGGGAGATTATCCCGATGATATGAAAAATATCGACGATCAGCTCAAGGAAGATCCTATTACTGTATCAGAGGACGGAACGCTTCACTTCTGCGGAAAGGACTACAAGCTCAACGAAGAAGGCGTAAAGGAAGAAGCAAATATTTTCAGTATCGAAGGCAGCGGCTTTGACACTTCAAAATATATGGGCGTATTCAGCTGCAAGGCTGATAAGGACTATGAGGGACCTTGTGCATTTATCAAGACAACAACTCATATGACCGTAAATGACGTGGACTGCCCCTACGATACATATATGCTCCTCCTTAAACAGTCAGGCACCGAAGACACCTACGGCTATATCTCTTTGGATACAGGCGAGGCAAGCGAGGACTCATGGAGCTTCGACTGGGACGACGAAGATGAAAGCGATGAGGTTTCTGAGTCTGAAGTATAATACAATGGAGGAATAAGTCATGATAAAGATCCACACAGAAAAAGCTCCCGCAGCCGTGGGACCGTACTCACAGGCAATAGTTTCAAACGGAATGGTGTACACAAGCGGTCAGATAGCTATCGACCCTGTTACCAATACCGTTACCGCTCAGACTATCGAGGAGCAGACCGAGCAGGTCATGAGGAACCTCGGTGCTGTACTCGCAACAGCAGGTTCTTCATTCGCAAAGGCTGTAAAAACTACCTGCTTCCTTGCAGATATGAACGACTTTGCGGCATTCAACGAGATATACGGCAAATACTTCACATCTCTCCCTGCAAGAAGCTGTGTGGCTGTAAAGACACTGCCTAAGGGTGTGCTTGTAGAAGTTGAAGTCATTGCAGAAAGCGAACTGTAATAGATCTTTCTGTAAAATATTGCAAGTATATACAGCGGGCGGATCCTATCCGCCCCTGTATTTTATATGGGGGAATAAATCATGGACGTTGTTATTATCGTCAATATCATAGTTTCACTCAGCATCATGCTGGGCGGTCTATGTATGAAAAAATACGCGGACAACACCGAAGATCATTCCATAGGCTTCAAGACCGCAAGAGCTATGGCAAACAACGATACATGGCGCTTTGCAAACAGCAAATGCGGCAATATCTGGAGCATTATCGGTTTAGCTGCCTTAGCTCTGACTATCGCCTGCCTGTTCATGCTGCCGGACCTGAGCTTCGCGCAGCCTGCGGTGCTCATACTCCTGTTCGCAGCTGTTGTAATATCGGCTGTATGGGTGGAGATACAGCTGAAAAACAATTTCGGCGACCCAAAATAACTCAGAAGGGGGATACTCTATGATATTCAAGATCAGATACGAAAAAATTTCCAATATTATTATTTTTATACTTTCATTCATGGCTTTATCCGCACTGACTTATTTCACAGCTGTAAAGTCTAAGCTGCATCTTTCGGTATATACTGTCTCTTTGCAGATAATCATCACAGTAATTTTTGTAATTGTACAGTCTGTGCGCACAACTTTGATCATTGATAACGATAACCTTACCATAAAGCATCTTATCATGAAGAAGGTCGTCCCCCTCAGTGATATCACCGACGTTCAGACCGCAAGATATAAAAGAAGGCACAAGAACCACTACGTCGAACAGCGTATGAAAATGGTGATATCCCTTAAAGGCGATAAAGCGATAGTTCTGAACGATACCGCGATGGCAGGCATCGGCGGCAAAGGGCTGCTTTTAAGAAACAGCAGGGTACTTTCCGACAGCGAGATAGAACTTTATAAGGCATATCAGGCTGTCATGGCAGCTATTCATTGACAGCCCCCAAATACCGTGCATATATTCTCCTCTGTTCACTGCGGACAGAGGAGTTTCTTTTTTGCTTGAAATTATATCGAATATGTGGTATAATCAATAAAATGGGCAAATTATAATCACAGTCCTTAGCCATGAGCTGACGGCTGGGTGATTTTTCACCGCCCCGCAAGTCGAAAGGAAGTTTTCATCATGAACGTTCGTGAATTACAGGATAAGATCATAAAGCTAAAAAAGGAGACAAACACCGCTATACTCGCACACTGCTATCAGGCGCGTGAGATATGCGAAATAGCCGATTTCGTAGGCGACAGCTACAAGCTCAGCGTTGACGCAAAGGGCGTTTCACAGGAGAATATCCTCTTCTGCGGTGTCCACTTCATGGCTGAGACTGCCAAGATGCTCTCGCCTCAGAAGCGCGTATTTCTCTCCAACAAACACGCAGGCTGCCCTATGGCTGAACAGATGGACAGAGACATGATAAGCGCTGTCCGCGCACAGGAGCCCGACCGCACTGTTGTTGCTTATATCAATACCACAGCTGCTCTCAAGACCGTTTGTGATGTATGCGTTACTTCGTCAAGCGCCCTGAAAATAGTCAAGGCTCTCGACAGCGACAAGATACTTTTTATCCCCGACTGCAATCTGGGCGACTATATCAAAAAACAGTGCCCCGACAAGGATATCAAGCTCCTTCAGGGAGGCTGTCCTACTCACGCAAGGATAACCGTCAAAGAAGTACTCGCTGCCAAAGAGGAACACCCCGACGCACTCTTCCTCGTTCACCCCGAGTGTACTCCAAAGGTAGTTGAGCTTGCTGACTACGTAGGCTCTACAACAGGTATCATGAGCTTTGCAAAGCAGTCCGACAAGAAAGAGTTCATCATCGGCACGGAAAATTCTATCGTGGAGCATCTCCAGTACGACTGTCCCGACAAGAAGTTCTACCCTGTGAGCCGCGACCTTGTCTGTCACAACATGAAGCTCACCACTCTCCCCGATATATACAACACTCTCGTTGGTATCGGCGGCGGCGACGGTGACGCTTTCGAGATACTCATGGACGACGAGCTCATTGCACAGGCAAGAAAATGCATCGACGAAATGATAAGGCTGGGCGGCTGATATGACTGATATCGTTGAAAAACTCCGCAACACCTCAGACCTCACCGACGAGGAACTGACCGCACTTATAGAGACCGATGACAGGGACGCTGCGGAACTTCTCCGCAGATACGCCGACGAGACACGACAGAAAAGCTACGGCAAAAAGGTATTCCTCCGCGGACTTATAGAAGTTTCAAGCTACTGCAAAAATGACTGCCTTTACTGCGGTATCCGCCGCAGCAGCAAGGACGCACAGCGCTACCGACTGTCTCGCGAGGAGATAATGAACTGCTGCGAAAACGGCTACGAACTTGGTTTCCGAACCTTCGTCATGCAGGGCGGCGAGGACGGCTCATTCTCTGACGAATTCATGTGCTCTGTCATATCTGAGATAAAAGAAAAGTACCCCGACTGCGCCGTGACGCTCTCCCTCGGAGAACGCTCATACGAGAGCTACAAGCGCATGAAGGAGGCCGGCGCGGACAGATACCTGCTCCGCCACGAGGCTGCTTCACAGGAGCTGTACAGCAAGCTCCACCCAAAGGAGATGAGCCTGCAAAACCGCAAGGACTGCCTCTTTGCCCTGAAAGAGCTGGGCTATCAGGTGGGCGCGGGCTTCATGGTGGGAGCTCCTTATCAGTCCACAAAGCATATCGTGGCTGACCTTCGCTTCTTACAGGAGCTTCAACCCCAGATGATCGGCATAGGGCCTTTTGTGCCCCACCATAATACGCCTTTCGCAGAAGAAAAAGGCGGCACTCTTGAACTTACCCTGCGGCTTCTCGGAATACTCCGCCTGATGTTCCCGAAGGTGCTCCTGCCTGCTACAACGGCTCTCGGCACTATAGCTCCAAACGGCAGGGAGCTGGGGCTGCAAACGGGCTGCAACGTTGTGATGCCAAACCTTTCCCCTGTAAAGGTGCGCAAGAAGTACGACCTATACGACAATAAGATATGCACAGGCGAGGAAGCTGCCGAATGCCGCGGCTGCCTGCAAAGAAGAATAGAGTCCGCAGGTTACGAAGTAGCCACAGAACGCGGAGACTGCATAAACTAACTCAGGATCTTGCTTTGCAAAATCCTGAAGCCATAAGCCATTAGCTGTCAGCCCTATTGTAGGGGCTAAAGGCTTTACTAAGATCAGCCTATATATCAAAATCCAAGGAGAATATAATGCGAGTACGTTTTCATCTTCCCGATTTTTCGGGAAATTTCAAGCTTAATCTGCTGTTTGCGGAAATGCTCTCCCATCGCCCTGAATTCTTCCGCGAGGGCGTTGAGATAGCTTCGTTCTACGGTGTTTTCCCGCCTTCGATCTGGAACGGCGGCAGAACTCAGGGCGGCGTATGCGACAAGACCTTCATCAAGCACGTTATCAAGGCTTTCAACGACAGAGGCATACCGCTCCGCTTTACATTCACTAACCCCGCACTCGAAAAGAAGCACCTCAGCGATCAGTTCTGCAATATGGTGCTGAATCTCGCCAACAACGGCATGAACGAAGCTATCGTCATGTCGCCTATGCTGGAGGACTATATCCGCAGGAACTTCCCCAACTACAAGCTCACAAGCTCTACCTGCAAACGCCTTGACTCCATCGAGGGGC
>CACZEJ010000093.1 GCA_902780115.1 Ruminococcus flavefaciens
CCACACCCTACCAAAGGCGCTGCCTCTGGACTCTGCCAAAGGAACACAGTCCCTTTGGAATCCCGTTATTAGTTGAAATCAACTTTTTCGACAAGCTGGCGGCAGCTAAGCTGCCGTTTTTTGTTTGCATCGGTAAACTGCTCTTGCATAAAATGTAAATAAATGTTATAATCAATATACTATGATAAAGTATCTGATGATAGATCATTATTCACAGGAGGAATTTATGAAAATTAACGATATTATCCACGGTTTCAGAACAAACAGGATCGTTCCCGCTCCAAACTGCGGTTCGGAGCTCATCGAAATGCAGCACGAAAAAACAGGCGCTCGCCTTGTATGGCTTAAAAATGACGAGGAGAACAAGCTCTTCTCCGTAGCTTTCAGGACTCCGCCAACAGATCACACAGGCATATTCCATATCCTCGAACACTCTGTTCTCGGCGGTTCCAAGAAATACCCCGTGAAAGAGCCTTTCCTTGAGCTTATGAAGGGTACCATGAACACATTCCTCAATGCCATGACCTACCCCGACAAAACAGTTTTCCCAGTTTCCAGCCGCAATGATACGGACTTCATGAACCTTTCAAGGGTTTATCTCGATGCCGTTTTTGACCCTGCTATATACTATAATCCCAACATCTTCTATCAGGAAGGCTGGCACATCGAAATGCGCGAATGCTCGGATACTCCCGTATACAAAGGCGTTGTTTTCAACGAGATGAAGGGCGCTCTTTCATCGGTATCGAGCCGCATGGAATCGGAAATGATGAACGTTCTTTTCCCTGAGAGCTGCTACCGCTTCGAGTCAGGCGGAAAGCCCGAGAATATCCCCGACCTTACCTATGAGCAGTTCATTGCAGGTCATAAAAAATACTATCACCCGTCAAATTCTTATTTCTATATTGACGGTCCTGTGGATATAGAGCCCCTCCTCGAACTCATAGACAGCGAGTACCTCTCACGCTACGAAAAATGTGAGCCCTCTACTGAGATATCTTTCCAGGAGACTATCGCTCCTGCTGTTAGAAAGTGCTTCTACGAGATATCTGCCGACGAGGAAGAAGCAGGTCACACCTACCTCGTTCTCGGCAAAGTCCTCGGAAGCTGGAAAGACCGCGAAAAGGTCATCGCTGCGAATATTCTCTCCGAAGCTATGACAGGCTCGAATGATGCTCCGCTGAAACGCGCTGTCATGGACACGGGTCTTTGCCTTGACACTTCTCTTGAAGTCAGCGACGGCATCGCTCAGCCGTTCGGCTGCCTTTTCCTCAATAATACAGACCCCGAAAACTGCGATAAGCTGAAAGAAGCTGTCAATGCTGCTGTCACCGAGATATGCAGCAAGGGCATCGACTCCGAGCTCCTCACCGCTGCTATCAACCGCACAGAGTTCCGCTATCGCGCAGGCGGCGAGCCGAGAGGTCTTACACGCAATATCAACGCCCTCAATGCATGGCTGTACGACGGTGATCCTCTCTGCTACCTCGAACAGGGCGATATCTTTGACAGTCTCCGCAATAAGCTGGGAACAGGCTACTTTGAGGATATTCTCCGCGAGTGGCTCCTTGACAAGAACGGTCTGGCGGAGCTGTATCTCCTCCCCTCACGCACCTACGGCGAGGAACAGAAAAAAGCCGAAGCACTCAGACTTTCAGGCATCGTTGACAAACTTTCATGCGAGGAAAAAGCTGTTCTTACAGAGCTCAACAAGAAGCTCGATGAATGGCAGCAGTCAACGGATACTCCCGAACAGCTGGCTACTATGCCGCACCTCGCTCTCTCGGAGGTAGGCGAAAAGCCTATAAGCTACGAGACAGAAGAGACAAAAGTCGGAAATATCACCGTGCTCCGCCACCCTGCTTCCGATAAGGGCATCGCTACCGTGAACATATACTTCTCGCTGGCTGACTGCACCGAAGACGAGCTTTTCGCAGCTTCCGCAATGGCTGAGCTTTTCGGCTCGCTCCCGACCTCAAAGAGCTCCGCTGCTGATATCCAGCGCAGAACTACGGGACTTCTCGGACTTATATCCTACAATGTAGATCCTATGTCTAAAAAGGGCTGCTCGGACAAATGCGGAGTGTATTTCTCGGTATGCACACGCTTCCTCGAAAAGAACACCGATGAGGCTCTCGCTCTCATTGCAGAGATCCTCACAGATACCAGATTCGATGACGAAAAGACGATCCTTGAGATACTCAGGCAGACCGATGAAAACTTCAAGCAGGATATCCTCGGAAGCGGTCATATGTATTCAATGTCCCGTGTACGTGCTTCTCTTTCTGCTGAATCCTCTGTTTACGAGCTTGTCAACGGCTACGAAGGATACAAGCGTCTTCACGAAGCTGTAAAGGCTCCTGCCGAGCTTATCGAACGCATAAGATCACTCAGCAGCCGCATCATATGCTCATCAAGACTTACCGCAAGCATTACAGGCAGCGAGGAAATTTCTCTTGACGCTCTCCTTAATATACTCCCAGAGGGTACACCTGCCAACTGCGAGGAGATGAGCTACAGGCTCAGTATACCCGAAAAGCAGGGCATCATCATTCCTTCGGGAGTTTCCTACTCGGCTATGGCTTTCCCCGATGATTCCGCTGATATCGCGGTACGAAACGTGCTTTTCCGCACCCTTTCCCTTGAATACCTCTGGAACGAGGTAAGAGTTAAGGGCGGCGCTTACGGCACGGGAGCTGTTCTTACAAGATCAGGTGAGCAGACATTCTTCTCCTACCGTGATCCTTCACCTGCGGCAACTGTTGACACCTACAGAAAGGCCTTTGAGTTCACTAAGGAGTACTGCGGCAGCTCGCCCGATATAACTCAGTATATCATCAGCTCCATCGCTAAGGACGAACCCCTCATGTCAGACGGCAACAAGAGCAGACGTGCTGACGGTTTATGGTTCAGAGGCTGGAGCTATGAAGAACGCTGCGATATCAAGAAGCGTATGCTCGGCGTAACTGCCGATCAGCTCCTCGAAGCTGCTCAGAAGCTCAGAGAATGCGGAAATATCTGCATATTCGGCTCCGAAGCAGCAATGGAAGGTCTTGACCTGACAATAGATACTCTCGCATAAAACAATAAGCCCGAAAACAGCTTTAATGCTGCTTTCGGGCTTTTTTCATTCTGCCGAAGTTGTTACCGTTGTGGTAACGCACTGCTCCGTAGTCCCCGCTTCCGTAACTGTATCGGAAGTCGTCTGTTCTGTGGGGATCTCTGCCGCCTTCATGTCGGAAAACTTCATGGTCAGCTTGTTGTTCGGCATCTCAAAGCCGCTCAGCCAGCCGTTTTCATCAACGGTCATGATATAGTCTCCGCCGTCAAGACTTCCGCTGATTTTAAGAAGTCCGCCGCTTTCCTCGCCGCTGAGCTCATCGAGCTTCGCATTGTCATCAACAGCTTTCATAAGATTGAGCATCATGGCTTTCACAGGCAGAGCCGACTGCGGCACTGAAAAGCTCAGTCCCTTATACGAAGCCACTACGCTCCCTTCGGAAAATTCGAGCTTTACGCCGCTGAGCGTGTTTGGTGCGCTGAATTCGATCTCCCACACTCCTTCTCCGTAACGCATGATATTGCCCTTGGCTTCAAGACGGTCAACGGTAATGTCCGCAGCCGCCGAAAAAGCTGTGTTAAGTCCGTTTTTGCGCGAGCTCCTGCTAACATTTGGGACTGTACACGCCGTAATGCAGAACATGATCGTAACAGCTGCAACGAATGTAAAAACTTTTTTCATAATACCAGCTCCAATCATAGTATCGGAAAATAAATTTTCACATCCTGCCGCCGCTCAGACGGTCATATTACGCTTCTTTTCCTTTAGGATTCCGAATGCTTCAGGAAGATGACTGATTATGTCACGAGGCAGCATCGCTTCCATGCCGAGCTTCATCGCTGCCCTGTCCCCTGCAAGTCCGTGCATATACACTCCTGCGCAGGCTCCGTCAAAAATGCCGCAGCCCTGTGCAGCAGCCGAACCGATCATACCTGCCAGCACATCACCGCTTCCGCCCACACTCATTCCTGCATTTCCTGTGTGGTTTGCAGCTGTACTGTGGCTGTCTGCGATGACCGTGCCGCCGCCTTTTAGAACGACCGTTACATCGTACTTCTCCGCATATTTCTCCGCAGCAAGTATCCTGTTCGACGATATCACCTGAGTTTCGCAGTTGATAAGCCTTGCCATTTCACCCACATGGGGAGTAATGATGACATCCGTCTGCTTCTTCGTTAAAATATCTATGTCCCTTGCTATGCAGTTTATTCCATCTGCGTCTATAATTACAGGACATTTTGCATTCTGTGTGACAAATTTCGTCAGTTCAATGGTATCGGGAGTCACTCCCATACCGCAGCCTATGACCACTGCCGTTGCACGTTTCATTGCCGTACCGATGAGCTCCGTGCTGGAATCGTACAGCATGAAGCCGTAATCATCACATTCAAGTTCAAGATAAGTTGCTTCGGGAACAAGTGTGGATATTGTATCTATGCACTTTTCCACGGAAGCTACTCGCACGATGCCTGCACCGCTCCTGAGTGCGCCCAGAGCCGCAAAGGCTGCTGCTCCGCGCATGGAGGAGCTTCCTGCGATAACGAGTACCTCACCGAAATTGCCCTTATGTGCGTCACTTTCGCGCTTGGGGGGATAAGCCGAAAGGAAACTGCGGTCAATACGGAAATACTTTCGGTCGCCTTCAAGTACGCTAAGCGCTTTCTTCGGGATACCTATATCCGCTACTATAACTCTTCCGCAGAACTTTTTGAGGTGGAACTGCGTCATTCCCGATTTTATGAAGCCAAAGGTCAGGGTCTCGTCCGCTTTGAAAATTCCTGCCGCCGCTGTTCCTGTGGAGCTGTTTCCACCGCTGGGCACATCGACTGCTATGCGGTAAGCTCCCGAGCCGATGCTGAATATACCCATTGTGTCCTTGTCGAGCTGTCCGTGGAAGCCTGTTCCGAATACGCCGTCAACAAGTACCTGCGCACCGACTACAGCACCCTTTATAAGTCCCATTCTTCTCTTCTCGGCATTGAGTATGTCATCAAGCGGATTGCGGGTATGGATCTCCTCATCGGGGTCGATGGTCCTGGGCTGTATGGTCATATAATCCAGCTCTGCCGCTTCGATAGCAGCCTCAACATTGCCGCTTCGGAAACCCTCTATGAAGGTTATACGCTCTCTCGGCAGCCTGCTGAGCATCTCCTGCGCAAGAGGCGTTCTCGGAAGTCCGCCGATGTGTATGATCGTGATGTTGTAGCCTTTGTATACAAGTATGTCCGCAGCCGCAAAACAGTCACCGCCGTTATTGCCCGTACCTGCAAGGAATACCACTGAGCAGTCCTCGGGACGAAGCTTCGCCTCGCTGCGGCAGTAGCCTTCGATAAGCTCCGAAAGCCTCTTTCCCGCATTCTCCATAAGCTCCCGCTTTGATACTCCCAGCTTTTCGGAGCGTTCCTCTATACGCCCCATTTGCTTTGGTGTAACTATCTGCATTTAAAATACCTCCTATCGCGCATAATATGCGTTATTTATTTCTTTTTATATACATTTCCCGTCTGATCGTCTATCCACTTCAGCTGCGGATATTCGTCAAGAAGGTCTTCTCTGATATATATACTGTCTGTGTAGTCATCTTCGTCAAGTTTAAAGAAGTTCAGCATTTCTTTTCTCGCAACAGGAAGATACTTTACACCTTCAAGCATTTCTTCACCGTATACCTCATCTATAGGACAATATCCTATGATAAAATCAGGCAGTCCCTTTTCACGCCAGCTTGCAAACACTGCTTCAACGTCCTCTTTGTACTTGTAGTGCATATACAGATCATCGGGACAGTCCGCATTGAAATTCATGAAGATGTTTTTGTCAAAAAACGGCTGGATCATAGCTGCCTCTCCCTGCACGTAAGTATAGTGCTGCTTTATCTCTCTGTGTTCGGAAGGAAGTTCCAGCTTCTGGAACATATACTTGTATTTATCTTCATCTTTATCGTCTTTATTTGTATCAACTTCCAGCGCCTGCCATGCGGCAAGTATCTTTCTGCCCTCAAGGTGATTGTCTTTTATAAACTTTGCAGCCCATGTAAAACCGCATTGTTTCTTTATATCATGAAATGAAGCGACACCGCTGTACACTATAGGCATGACCGCAAGAAAAACTCCCAGTCCGACTGCTGCCTTCTTTATCATGGCAGAGGATATGCCCGACCATATCTTCTTCATAAATCCAGGGAACTCGATCTTTCCCTTTTCATCAAGTATCACCCAGAATATGAATAAGTGCAGAAGTGCTCCTATACCAAGATGATATGCTGACATATACTTTATCACCATGAACAATGACATAAACAAATACGGTACGATAAATGTCAGCAGCTTCCTGTTCTTTGCCGTTATGGAAATAAGAGCTGTCCACATTGCTATGCCTATAATCAGTTCAATATACATTATCGACGAGTATTCCTTTAAGGCTCTTACTCCTATCATCGTACCGCTCCAGCTTTCAAACGGGAATATCGTCAAATACTTAAAGTTTGTCAGATTCAGCAATGTGAGCTTGCTGTCAACATTAGGATAGTAGCAGTCCTCAGCAGGCATTATCGTCAGTATGAGCACAACAGCTATAGCAAGTATCAGGCAGAGAGAATAGAATCGCCTGTCCTTCCAGAAGTACTGCATCTTCTTGTTTCTGATGAGCTCCGCGATTATTTCTATCGTCCACACTATGCACAGTCCGCCTGCTATCATTATTCCGAATGCTGTGGTCAGGCAAAGAAGTATCAGTGAA
>CACZEJ010000094.1 GCA_902780115.1 Ruminococcus flavefaciens
ATGATGACCATAACAAAGAACAGCTTCTTGCCCTTGAACTTGAACCTTGCAAAGCCGTAGCCCGTCACCGCACATGACGCTACCTGCACCAGCGAGCAGCCTATGTTCAGCAGCAAGGTATTGCCGAGGGTCTTCCAGTAGTCCATAGCGTCAAGGGTATCGGCTATCACTTTCAATGTGTAGTGACGAGGTATCCACATAACAGTGGGGTCGCTCATATCGCCGCGCTCCCTGAACGAGCAGCTTATCATGTATATAAGAGGATACATTATAACGAAGCCAAGTCCGAAGAGTATCACGAACCTGAAAAAGGGTAATGCTTTATCCGCTACGGCTTTTCTGCGAAGATAGCCCTTTTCCTCGGCAGACATGGACTCCATGCGGATACGTCTTGCTTCGCGTCTGCTCATGCCGCTGCCGATCTCCTCGGCAGTCTTTTTCTTCGGCGCAGTAATTTCATCAGCCATTTCCTGCACCTCCTTAATCGTTCTCATAGTAAATGAACTTATTTACTATGAAGGTTATCAAGCCTACCGCAGCGAGAACGACCGCAAAATATATCCAAGCCATTGCCGAAGCAGAGCCGAACTCCCACTGGTTCTTCATATCTACTATACGGTTCATGACCATGTTCATCGGATTAGTGAACGAGTCGATGACCGTAAATATCAGATTCGCAAGTATGAACGGACTGACATACGGGAAGGTTATCTTCCAGAAGTACTCCCACGCGGTAGCTCCTTCCATTTGTGCAGCTTCTCTTGCCGACGAGGGGATATTCTGCAAAGCCGCAAGGAACAGAAGTATCTGTATGCCCGAGCTCCACACGATGCCGAAGATATTGTCCGCAACTGCCGTGATGATATTGCTCATTCTGTCGCTAAGACCGTAAATGCCAAGGAACTGCATAAGCTCCCCCACAAGGTCTGTTGAGAACATGGTCGAGAACTGTTCAGCTCCCGAGTTGCCCGTGGAGTCCATATCGCCGCTGATTATCCTGAACACAGGACCTGTAGCTATGATAACAGGCAGGAAGAATACCGCTCTCGCCATAGTCCTGCCCCTGAACTTCTGGTTAAGGATAACGGCTATGAACAGCGAGAATATGATTATGAGCGGCGTTTTCCAGAGAGTTTCCAGAAGGACATCGCCCAGATACTCAAGGTAGTAGGGGTCTTCGGTTATAGCGTTGAGGTAATTGTCCGCGCCCGTGAACTTCGTGTGCAGCGCTCCGGGGTCTACGGAAACTTCACTGAACGAGTACCAGAGCGATTTCCCAAGAGGTATGAGAAAAAACAGCACTGTTCCCACCAGCCACAGTCCTATGAAGCCGTAGCCGTACAGCGATTTTCGCCGCTCATATGACATTTTCCGCTTCTTTTCGGAAGCGCCTGTCTTTACGCTCATCAGTACCTGATGCCTCCTTCCTCTGAAAGCTCGATGTGCTCGCTGCCGCAGTCGATAGTCTTCTTTTCGAGGTCTACCTTTACGACCACGCCGTTCTCGTATGTTGCAGTTATCTTGCTGCCGTCCGTTTCGTAGTCCGATATGAAGCTGTCAGATACCGCGCTCAGAACAGGTTTCAGGAGCGCATACTCCTTAGCCGCGGTATCCGTCCAGTACTTGTAATTTGCATAGTACAGCACGTCGTATTCGGTGTCTTTCAGCTCGCTTGTCTCCGAGTGTATCATATCATAGCTGAGACAGCTTCCTGTAGCCGCTGCCATGAGCAGGAGCCTTTCCGAGTCCGCATCGCCGTTGACAGCCATGGTCGAATACGGTATAACGCCATGCATGACCAGCTGATAGAACGGGATATCCTCGTCAAAGAGGTCAAAGCGGCCGGAACTCATGGGAACTCCCGTGATATGGCTCACATATGGCAGAGCATAGGCGTTGGCACTGTCTGCGAGTATTCCGCCCGAAAGCTTGCTGTTTATCTTTTCATAGCTCTTACGCAGAAGCTCCTCGGACTTTGCACGGGAGATGTTCTTCTTGCCGTAATCTCCGTAAAGGGACGATGTAAGGCTCGCAAGTGAAACGCCGCTGAGACCTGCCTTTGAGTAGCTGTCGGCTATCTCTCCGCTGACCTTGCCGAAATAGCTCGGCGATAACAGCGACATATTTTTCCTGTAGCCGTCGGGTATGCCGTAAGCCTTGTCGTAGCTCACGACCTGAGAATAAGCTCCCGAAACTCTCACGGCGGTGCTTGTGAACGACCAGTAGCCGTTGCCAGAGAAGAAGTCCCTGTTGTCGGACACGGGATACAGCTCGTAACCGCTGTCGTCTATTAGCTTCGTGAGCTTGTCAAAGCTGCTCCTGCCGCCAAGCTTGCCCGAGGGTTTCGCGTCCGTATCCACCTTGTTTTTGATGCCGTCGTTAGTCCAGTTGTTGTAGGAGATGACCATATCGTCAACGCCGCCATCACGAAGGGTGCTTATGATATCCGCAGCCTGACTGTAGTCGGTAACGGAAGTTTTCAGGGATACGGGTATGCCCAGTATAGGCTTTTTCTTCATAGTGCCGCCGTAGAGGTCAAGGTACATTGCAGGATCGCCCGCCCTGCTGCGTATCTCTACCCCCTGTTCTTCGAGGAGATACTGCCTGTATCTTGCGGCTATGTCGGTGTAGTCCGCACCTTTCTTCGAGATGGGATAATAGAGCACCTCAATGTCGTCGGACTTTATCCTGCCTTTCTCAAAGACCGTATATCGCTCATTGCTTCCCGACATGAGGAAATTGTCCGTGCCGCGGAGAATGAACGTGAAATTGCATATATTGTAGCTGCTGTTGGACTGCTTCGATACGTTGGCTGTAATATAGGCGTTAGAGTCGCCCTTTGCCGCCACTGCAAGGAGAGCGTTGTCACCATTGACTATTCCGTACACAGGCAGATATATCTGCTCGGAAACAGCTCCGCGCATCTGTGGGACCGCTGTAATGTCGCTGCCGTAAATACGCTGCTGATAGATATTGTTCTGGAAGGAACGGTTATTGTTGAAGCGCACAAGAGCTCCGCAGCCGTCGGGAATGACGAAATATCCGTCCTCTTTGTCAGATGCAGCGCCGAAGCTGCCGAGGACAGTCATCTCCGTGGCAACATTTGAAGCCTTGCTCTCCTTTATTTCCGAGACCTTTACACTTGCGCGGAGGTGGTCGCCTTCAAGATTGTACTCCACGGGATATCTGAATCCTGCTTTTGTGTAGTCGTATACCACACGTATACCGTTCTTTATATCAGTGACCGTAAATGTACAGTCAGTATCAACTCCCGAGCGCAGGACATTATTTCCCGAACGGTTCAGCGGCACACCGTAGCGCAGAACATTTGACGAGCGCAGCTCGTCTGCGATAAGACCTGTTGCAGTCTTGTCCTGTGAGGCTTCAATAGGCGAAGACCACCATATATAGCCTGTTTTCTTGTCCTCGATGCCGAAAACAGCGCTCCTGTCGTCAACTATCATGCGCAAACTGTCATTCTCCGCACCATAGCGGTATGCACCGAGAAAATGCGCCTTGTCAGCCGTTACCCACGCAAAACTGCCGCTTTCGGATCTGTAGACGCGCTTTCCGTCCTCGTTTCCGTCGTAGCTTAATACCTCGTCTGTCCCCTTCATGTCCTTTTTCAGGAGCTCCAGCTCCCTGCCGTCAGCGGACATAAAGGCATATTTGCTGTCCAGAGTGGATATGATCTCACGTATCCTGACCACTTTCTCCGCTGCTTCGTCGGTTATAACCAAGTACCGTCCTGCGTCGCTTACCCAGAGCTTACCTTCATCGCACTTGCTGCCGCTCTTGAAGGAAGCTGCCGCCTGACCTGTTTTCGTGTCTATTGCTACAAGCTCGCCCAGCTTTTTGAGCTTCTCTGTCTCATCTGCAACGAGCTGCTGCTCGGCGGTGTAGTCCTTTTTGCTTGCAGGCTTGCCGCCAACGGTCTCCCACATGGAGTCGGCGATATCCTTGTCCTTATAGTATATATCGTATCCGTCGGCTGAGCCGATCTTTTTCAGGAACTTTTCTGCTTCCTCTGCGGAAAGCTCGGCTTTCTCAACTGCTTCCGAGCGCTTTGCCTTCTCCTGTTCGCCGTCCTTATCTGCTTCATCGGCAAGTGCAGCGGAAAGCTCCTCGGTATCATCGTCCGCATAGGCATCAGTGCCGACCGACAGCGATGCTGCTGCAAGAAGGCAGAGCAGAAAGCTCTTTATACTCTTTCTCATAGCTCTGCCCCCTCAGACTCTCGCCCTGTAGGACAATTCCGTGTATATAGTGGACAGGAAGATGAATACCTGCTGTATAAGCGACATAAGGAGCACCAGCAGGAACAGCATTATGAACATCGCAGCTATGGTCAGCACAATGGCAAACGCGGTCTTGCCGAAGGAGTACTGGTGTACCGAGCGTATAGCCGAGAACATCATTATCACCGTCCACCCGACACCTATGACTTCTATCGCCTGCATGAAGACATACTCGTCACGTATGAGAAAATGTGACAGTATGACATTGATGTAAAGCTGCACAACATAGGGTATCAGCGCATAAGCACTGTAGATGCAGATATTCCTCAGAGTTCCCTCGCCGTCAAGAAGAGTACACACCGCCCAGTTTCCCAGCGTCCACGCGCCGAAAAGAATGAAGCTCCTGACGATATAGGGTATGATATTGAAGGTCTTGTCATAGCTCACGTAAAACTGAAAGCCGTAAAGCCGTCCATAGGCTATGCGTCCGAAGAAGAGAAGCACTACGATGAGCATGGCTATTTTCAGCGAGCCCGACTTCTTCCAGCGCATATCGTCAAAGCCCTCGAACGGGTGCGTCACCGCATATTTCACCCATTGACTCTGTGTGAAGTCCATCATGACTGTTCTTCTCCCTTCTTCTCGTTATTTCCCGCAGTCCTGCGCTTTTTTCTGTATATGCCAAAGGCTGTGAGCGCAGCGGCGGCGATCGCCACAACTGCCGCTATAGCTGTGAAATGCTCCTTGAGGAACTGCCTGCGGTAGCCCTCAAAAGCCTTGTTGTATATCTTTCCGTCGTCCGCAAGCTTTGCGTACTTCATCGAGCCCTCATAGTCGCCCTTTCGGAGAAGCGCCAATGCTACGCCGATGTACGCACTGCGGTAATTTCCGTCGCGTTTCAGGACTTCCTCCCACGGTCCGAGAGCTTCCTCGTACCGTCCTTCATTATGGAGAGCTGCTGCCTCGTGGACTGTCCTGCCGAATGAAGTCTCCCTGAACACGGTAACGGTATCCTTTGAGGAATCCAGCACATAGAGGTCGTTGTTCAGGGATTCCAGAGCCGCAACGTGGTCGAAGCCGCCTGTCTGCTTGGCGATAGCTCCCGTGATGAACAAAAGGTTGCAGTCCTCATCGTACTGAAAAACTCGTCCTGTGGTAAAGTCGAGGCAGTTTATGCAGCCGTCCTCGGCAATGTCTATATCCACGATGGACGGAGAGTACATCTTGTTCTGGGAGGTGTCGTAAACGGGCTTATAGTCGCCGAAATGCAGCTCCATATCCGCGAAGATGTTCTTTCCTGCCGCATTGAGCTTCTTCACGGTATCGGTGGACTGCGTGGACGACGAAGTGCAGGTATACACGAAATCGCCGTCGATGTCAAAGCTTGTGATTCCCGACGGAACTGTTCTCGTTCGCTTAGCCTTTTTCTCCTCGGACATGAATATGCTCCTGAAATAATTGCTGATTATCTCGGCTGTCGGCTCAACGCGGTTCGCACCGTAAAAGCCCATGAACTCTCCGTCGGGAGCAAACATTGCAGCTCCTGTGGTGATATTTCCGAGAACGACATAGACGTTTCCCGCCTTGTCCGCGATAACACGCTGAGGGAGGAAGGTCTTCTTCTGATCGTAGACCTCGGATTCGGGCTTCGTGATCTCGCACTGAACATTGCCTTCCATGTCCGAAACGAGCACACGGGAATTATTGGTATCGGCTATGTAGATGAGATCCTTTTCCGACGATACATACACTCCCATGGGCTTGTTGAGCTTAGTCGCAGAACCGTCTGGCATGGTGAACTCGTCATACACGCGGACAACTTCATCAAGCTGCGAATTTGCAGCTATTATGCGGTCGTTTCCCGTATCTGCAATGTAAAATGTATGGTCGTGAGCGCAGAAGATATCGCTTGGCTCGTCAAAAGCTCCGATGCCGAGATCATAGCCCGAGACCGTCCTGTCAGCGACAAAGCCACCCTGAGAGGGTATAGCTTCGCCCCAGTTGTCGTAATTGTAGTTTTCATACGGCTCGCCTGCTGCATTGGTATGCAGAGCTGCCGCAGGAGCGCTTACAACGGCAAGTGCGCATACTGCCGCAATAAGCTTATTCAGTTTTGCTTTCACTTGCCTCACTCCTTTGCAGCGTGACGCTGCACCCTTGCCACGTTGACGCTCGTAAACTCGCTCACTTTGTCGATAATCCTTACACGTACTCGCTTACGGCACAATTTTAACCCATGCTGTACAATATAGTTATCATGAACCCATTGTAGGGGCGGCGTTTCGCTGTCCGTTTTTTCGTTTTGATTTATTCAAACAGTTTGTAGGGACGCACATTGTGCGTCCGCCAGTCAACGACTGACGGCTAATGGCTAATGGCTTGAATAACAATTTATCAAAGATAAATTTTTACAGTCTGTCAATAACCCCAAATTTCATTAGGAAACGCCTTCTCTTGCAAGGCGTTCCCTCTTAAAAAACAGTCCACCGGACTGTTTTTTAATTCACCCTTTGCGAGGCGCTTTGAGGCTATTTGTGGGGCT
>CACZEJ010000095.1 GCA_902780115.1 Ruminococcus flavefaciens
AAAAGAAAAAAAAGCAATTTGTTATATTAAAGTACCTCAGCGGTAAAGTGTTTGCTGTTTTACGTATGCTGCAAGAATTGCAGAAGCATCAACAGAATCCAGCTTTTTGTCGCCGTTCCAGTCGGCAGCTGCGGACTGCACATCGGTGAATTCACTTTTTTTGCCAGCGGAACGAAGGGCGTACTCTTTCAGCACGGCGGAAGCGTCCACAGCGTCAACGCGCCTGTCGCCGTTGACATCTCCCCTTGAAAAGCGGGGTATAGTAAAGGTTATCCCCTGAGTTCCCGCATATTCCTCGGCAGCTGAACCTGCTTCGCCCATGATAATGAAATCGGTGATATTAACGGTGGAATCGCCGCGGATATCGTATCTCTTACCAAAAGCGTCATTGCCGATAGTTTTTACAGTTGGCGGGATAAATATACCGCTGAGAGCCGAACAGCTGAAAAAGGCATCGTTCTCGACGGCAGTTACCGAGTCGGAGATATTGACGGTTGTGAGTGCCGAGCAGGAATGGAAGCAGTTTTTTGGGATAACGGACAGTGACTTTCCGAGGTTTACGCTCCGGAGAGAGGTACAGCTCATAAAGCAGCCCGAGCCGAGCTTTTTCACGCTGTCGGGGATATCCGCTGTTTTCAGAGAAAGGCAGCCTGAAAAAGCAGTGTCGCCTATAGCAGTCAGTCCGTCGGGGAGTGATACTGAAACTATATCCTCTCTTCCGAAAAAAGCAGCCCTGCCGATAGTTTTTGTATTATCACTGACAGAAGCGTTGCTGTCTCCGGCATAGGCGATAAGAGTATCGCCGCTCTTGTTGTAAAGGCATGAGTTTACAGCGGTATAGTCGGGATTATCCTTGCTCACGGCAAAAGAAGTCAGTTTGGGGCAGGTGGTAAATGCGTAGTCTGATATCATAGAAACTCCACTGCCGATACTTACGCTTGAAAGGTTCGGACAGGCGGCAAATGCCCATTCGTCTATCGACTTCACGCTGTCGGGGATAACGCAGGAGGTGATACCTGTATTGCCGAGGAATGCATTTTTGCCGATAGAGGTAACAGGCAGTCCTTCGTATGTTTCGGGGATAACAAGTTTTGCAATGTTGCTGCTGCGGCATTCTGTTATGCATACCTGTTTGTTTTCGACCTTGCAAACGAGCTGTAGGCTGTCCGAGTTGTTTTCAGCGTATGAGTACGTCGGGGGAACTGCTGAAAATATCAGCACGGCAGCTGCTGCGGTCAATAACAGCCTTTTCATTCAGACCTCCCTGCGGCAGATCTCGCCGTTTATCATAACGAGAACAGGTTCTGACATAAGGTCAAGGGGGTTATCGCCCTTTCTGTAGAGCTGTATATCAGCGTCCTTACCCTCGGTAAGAGAGCCTGTAGTCTCGTCGATGCCGAGTATCTCGGCAGGAGCGATGGTAAGAGTTTTTACAGCATCATCGAATTTAAGTCCGCCCTTTACCGCAGCCTGAGCAGAAAGGGGGAGGTACTGTATCGGAGTGACTGTATGGTCAGTGCATATAGCGATCTTAACGCCGCTGTCGTGGAGAACAGATGCATTTTTCAGTTCAAGTCCGCGCATTTCGGGCTTGCATCTGTCGCATATGACAGGACCGCATATAACAGGGATATTTTCCTCTGCGATGATATCGGCGATAAGGTGTCCCTCTGTACCGTGTATGATAACGGGGTCGAGGTTGAACTCCTTTGCGATGCGCATAGCCGTGCAGATATCGTCAGCGCGGTGGCAGTGGAAGAAAGCCTTTACCTTGCGTTCAAGCAGGGGCATGAGAGCCTCGCACTTGATATCGTACTCAGGCGGATCGTAGTTCTCGCTGTCGGAGTAGTAGCTGTCCATATCCTTTGTATAGCGGCGAGCCTTGTGGAGTCCCTCGCGGATAAGAGCGGTTATCGCCATACGTGTCACGGGAGTTTCCTCCCTGCCGTTGTAGACATTTTTGGGGTTCTCGCCGAGAGCGAATTTTATGCCGCAGTTCCTGATAAGCATATCGTCGATGCGTCTGCCGTAAGTTTTTATGGCAGCTATCTCTCCGCCGCAGGCATTGGCACTTCCGGGGCTTGAAGCCGCAGCGGTTATGCCGCGCATACGCGCTTCCTCGAAGCACCTGTCGAAGGGATTGATGCCGTCGATAGCTCTCATCTGCGGAGTGAACGGGTCGGTGGACTCGTTGCAGTCGTCGCCCTCGAAGTCGAGCCCGTTCTCGATTATGCCGAGGTGAGTATGAGCGTCGATGAATCCGGGGAGAAGCATACCGCCCTGTGCGTCGATGCTGTTTTTGTCATCATAGGGGAGAAAACCGCTGCCGATATTCCTGATCTTGCCATTGCGTATATCTATCCAGCCGTCTTTAATGACACCGAGACTGTCCATTGTATGAATTTCAGCGTTATAGATAAGCATATCCGCTCACTTTCTGAGCGCAGCGGCTATCTGCTCCGCATTTTCAACGGGGCTGCCGTTACATTCGATCCTGATGGTGGAGTGTTTGAGGTAGATGCCCTTGCGCGAGTTGTAGAGCTCCTCGAGCTGTTCTTTTGTGGAGTTCACAACGATAGGGCGGTTGGCATCGTCCTTGATGCGGTCGTAGCAGACCTCAAAAGGAACATCGAGGAATATCACAGCCGCACCTGCGTCCTTTGCAGCCTTTGCTGTATCGGGATTGAGCATAGCGCCGCCGCCGCAGGCAGCAACGGTAGTCTTGCCGCAGAGTGACTTGACTATCTCAGCCTCAGTCTGACGGAAGAAGGGTTCGCCCTTTTTCTCGAATATTTCGGGTATGGTCATTTCGAGTGTACGAACGATGAGGTCGTCCGTGTCGCAGAAGCCGCAGCCCAGTTTCTTAGCCGCCAGCTTGCCTATAGTAGATTTTCCGCAGCCCATAAAGCCGCATAAAAATACAGTCATATTAATCTCCTTTGGATCCTGAATTAGTTGTTGATCCTGAATTACTTGCAAACTTTTTTATTTTTTTCTTTTCTCTTTCCCATTTCCATTCACTGAATGTATGGCTAAGTTTTTTCAGGTCGCCGTCTTCAATAAATTTTCTTACTTCTTTTACAAGAACATCGGGAACGGGAAAAATATATTTTGTGCCTTTTCCGACGTATTTAAAACCGAGATATTCCAGTGATGACATAAAGAAGCGATAAGCGATAATACATTTTTCAAGTTCATTTTCAGTTGCAGAGATCAGCGGCAGGTATTTGTTGTTATATAGTCTCAGAATCTGTGTATCTTTGGGATCCCAGCCCGACTTGAAATGATTGAGATCTGTTATTTCGTCTATTCCGAAAACAAATGCATGAACTGAGAAAAAAGTCCCGCAGAGCTCCATGTGGTATCCCTCGGTATCGTAAAGCCTGCCTTCGTTTTTATATTCCGTTGTTTCGTACAGGAAACTTTCAGTGAAGGTATTAAAAACATCTGATATTTTTTCCCATGATGTATAATCAAACCAGCTTGCGTTCATGTTGATATGTAAGACGAAATCCTCGTCGTATGGCAGATCGCGCAGGTCGTACATCAGAGCGGTTATGAACTCGCGGACAGTTCTGTGACCGTCGCCGAAAAGCCGCTCTGCCCGTTCAAGCTCCTCTGCGGTAAGCTCGCGGAGAGCTATCTTGTTCACCTTTGTGTCGAGATAGCTTTCTGAAATGCCGTAATCGTCGGTTATTTTCATTTCCGCAAAGCAAGTCCTTGCAGCGTATATCATATTGAGGAGAGTTTTGAACTCGCTCTTTTTTTCGTCGTCGAATTCCTCGCCCGAAAGCGGAAAGAACACTTTGCAGAAGTCGTCGCAAACCTTGTTTTCGTCAAATCTGACTGCAAATGTCTCGCCCTTGTCCTCGCCGAAATCAACGAGCATAGTCTGAGCGTTTTCGTCAACAGTGACTGTCCAGTCCTTTGCAGCGCCTTTTTTTCTGACAGCTTTTTGCATTTTTTCGATAGCTTCAAGGGGCGTTCTTGTGCGTTTGAGCTTTAATTTATAGAAGATCGTAGTCTGATCCTTATGTTCTGACATATTGGATCCCTTTCATTGTCTGAGCTTCAAAGAAATCAAGTATAAGTTCATTGGTATCGAAGCCGTTCAGTTTTTCCGTACACCACGAGTGACCGCCGTTTTTCACGAGCAGGTCCCACACCTGTACACTTTCGTCGGAGTTCGCATATTTTGTCAGCACCGAGCCCTTGCCGATGCATATTTTTTCTTTGAGAGCCGCGCCGTCCGAGCTGACCCAGTAGGACATAACGTCCTCGATAGGTGGAGCTTTTGCATATTTTGCAGTCCCGTCGCTGTTCTTGGGGACGACATCGTCTTTTTCGCCTGTTATCTGGAAGAAGCTCACATTGTTGGAGCTGCTGCGCTTGTCCCATATCTCGGGCTGCATCATGCCCGAAACGCTTACCAGAGCCGAAAAGGTATCACCTGCCTCCATAGCGAGGCGGTGTATCATGAAAGCGCCGTTGCTGAATCCCACAGCGTAAGTCCTGTTTTTGTCAAGGTCATATTCTTTTTGCAGGTACTCGGCAAGGGATACGAGGAATTCCGTGTCCTTATTGCCGTTTGGGTCGGCAGTGGAGTTCCAGCCTGTTGCGGAAGTGCTGTCATTTGGAGCAGGAGCGCCTGTGACGTAGACGACCGCATATCCCAGAGGGGTAGCGCCCTTTTCAAATCCCACGGAAGTGCGGAAGTCCTCGGCGGAGCTGCCGTAGCCGTGAAGCATGACCACAAGGGGCGCATTGTCGAGATCTTCGGGCAGATCGACGATGAAGCTGTGCTTAACGCCGCCGAACGTGCATGAGAAGCAGTTCTCCCTGACAAGCGTGATATCCTCAACTTTCAGCGGTTCGGTTTTTGTACTGCCGCAGCCTGTTTGCAGCATACACATAAACATAAGAGCAGCAGGAAAAGAAAACTTCTTCATATCATTTTTTACGTGCGAGCTTCACCAGCGGCACCCACTCGTCCTCGATCATTTTCTCGCCTGTGAGCTCGAAGCCATGGCGCTTGTAGAAGGCTATACCACGGGAATTGTACTCCAGAGCCCAGAGGTTGTCCGCGTTGAAGTTATCGACAGCATATCGGAGAAGTTCCGCGCCGATACCGCAGCTCTGGAACTGCGGTTCCACATAGAGCTTGACTACTTCCGTGCCGTTTACGCGGATAATGCCTTTTACAATGCCATTGTCGTCGTAAACGTAGGTGTTGAGAAGTTCTTCCGAGCCTTCGGAGTACTCCGCAGCGGTATCCAGAACGTTGAGCTCCGCGAAATAGAAGGGGTCATTGCGGAAGAAAGGGTAGAAGTTCACGCGGTAGTTGGTAACGATGATCTCGGCGATACGCGAAGCATCTTTTACAGTTGCGCGTCTTATCATATCACTTGTTCATGCTGTCAACAGCATTTTCAACGTCGGTGATTATCTTTGAGACATCTTCTGTTGAGAACTTTCCGCCGTACCATATCTCATGAGCCTTTACAGCCTGATATACCAGCATGGAAGCTCCGCCTACAGCAGTCTTTCCGAGAGCGCGGGCTTTCTTCATGAGGAGGGTCTCGGTGGGGTTGTAAATAACATCGAAAACGCTCAGGGAGTTCTCGATGACCTTATCGCTTACAGCGCAGGCGTTTACCTTTGGATACATACCGACAGGGGTAGCATTTATAAGCAGGTCGTAGCTGCCGTCAAGATCGGATATATCCACGATCCTTACGCAGGCATCACTGCATTTTGCGAGTATCTCAGCCATGAGGAGCTGCGCGTTCTTGAAGTCCTGAGGTATAACAGCGAGAGTGATGTTTCCGCCGTGGAGAGCAGTTTCAATGGCGATCATTCTTCCGACACCGCCGCAGCCGAGTATAGCAACATTTCCGCCGATAGGGAGCAGCTCTGCGGAGCGCAGGAAGCCGTCACAGTCGGTGTTGTAGCCGATGAGCCTGCCGTTGTCGTTGTTTATGCAGTTGACGGAATTATAGCGGAGCGCACTTTCGCCCAGCTCGTCAACGAGCTTTATCACAGCCTGCTTGTGGGGGATAGTTACATTGAGTCCGCGGAGACTTTCGAGAAGCTCGCGGCTGTCCGCGATATTTTCGGGGGCGATGTCGATGAGTTCATATGAGGAATCCTGCATTCCGCTGAGAGCGAAGAGCTTTTCGTGTATGAGGGGAGACATGGAGTGTCCCAGCGGGTGACCGATGAGTGCGAATTTGTTCATGATAATGCTCCTTCAAGTGTTTCCATATTTTCAACGTTTACAGCTGTGATATCTTTAAGGGTCTTCTTTACGAGACCTGTGAGAGTTTTTCCGGGACCGAATTCAAAGAATCTGTCTGCGCCTGCTTCCTGCATAGCTGCCAGCTCTGAAGTGAAGCGTACAGGGGAAACGATATGCTTTGCGAGCATTGAAGCCATATCGGAGAAGTCATTGAGCTCGCCGCCTGTGAGGTTGGAGTAATACTTCACCTGAGGAGCCTTGAATGTGATAGTCTTTGCGGTCTCGTAGAACTTGTCGGCAGCAGGCTGCATGAGCTTAGAATGGAAAGCGCCTGCAACATTGAGCGGTATAACTCTTGCCTTCATCTCCGCAAATACCTCGCTTACCTCTGCGATGCCTTCGGGAGTTCCTGCGATAACGGTCTGAACAGGGGAGTTGTAGTTTACGGCTGTTACATATTCCTTTGCTTCGCCGCAGACTCTTTCTACTTCCTCGGGAGCTATTTTCATTATGGCAGCCATAGCACCCTTAGCGGA
>CACZEJ010000096.1 GCA_902780115.1 Ruminococcus flavefaciens
GAGCTTGAAAAGATCGTAGTTAGGATCGGTAGGATTATAGTTGATACCATCTTTGATCTTGAAAATATGTATCGGGAAAATAGGTGTTTCGCCGTTTCCGAGGCCTGCTTCCTGAGCAAGGAGGACGTTCTTGATGACCATTCTTCCCTCAGGAGATGTATCGGTACCGTAGTTTATGGAGCTGAAAGGTGTCTGAGCACCTGCACGGCTGTTCATGGTATTAAGGTTATGGATAAGAGCCTCCATAGCCTGATAAGTAGCTCTGTCCGTTTCCTTCTCAGCATTTCTGAGAGCGAAAGCCTGGATCTTTTCAGCAGTATCCTTATCTGTATAATTGAGAAGGAGCTCCAGTTCCTTTTCCTTGTAGCCGTTATCGTTGGCAAGAGTTGGTTTTAGTCCGTAGTTTTCGGATAATTCCTTTTTGATCTTGTCAGCAGCCTCAAATTCATTTTCGACTCCGCCTATAAGTGATAAAGCTCTTGCAACGTTTTGTATATATCTTGAAGCGTAAGTTTTCTTAACACCGTCAGCCATTGCGTAATCGAATGTTGGGACGCTCTGTCCGCCGTGCTGGTCATTCTGGTTTGACTGGATAGCGATGCAGGCAAGAGCGGAATAGCTTGCTATATCATTAGGCTCTCTGAGAAAGCCGTGACCTGTTGAGAAGCCGTTTGTGAAAAGCTTTTTCAGGTCGATCTGAGTACAAGTAGTAGTGAGTGTATAGAAGTCGAGATCATGTATATGTATATCGCCTTCGCGGTGAGCCTTGGCGTGTGCAGGCTCAAGGACGTACATCTCATAGTATTCCTTAGCTGATACCGAACCGTATTTGAGCATTGTACCCATAGCGGTATCGCCGTCGATATTTGCGTTTTCACGTTTTATATCGCTGTCCTTTGCGGGACTGAAAGTAAGCTCGTTGAGTACGCACATCAGATTTGTCTTCATCTCGCGTGAGCGTGTGCGCTCATATCTGTAGAGAATGTAAGCCTTAGCTGTTTTTGCGTGACCTTTTTCTATAAGGACCTTCTCAACGAGATCCTGAATTTCCTCGACAGTGGGGGTCTTTCCCGGATTCTGTTCCTCGTAAAGCTTACAGACCTCTACGGCAACGTCCATTGCAACATTGAAATCCGTACCTCCGCGGGACTGTGCAGCTTTAAAGATAGCGTTTGCGATCTTTTCTATATTAAAAGGAACTTTTCTTCCGTCTCTTTTAATAATATGTATTATCATGTCTTGATCATACCTCCAACCACAATATATAGTGTCTGTCTTTCTCTCGTTCTTTATAAGTATAAAACAAAATGCAACCAATGTCAATGGTACATTTTCTACAATGAAGATAACGAATGAAGCATGATTTATTGTAGAAAATGTATATAAATCATTTAAAAAAGTGCCTTTTTGCGATATAAGGACGTTTCAAGGCAGTCTACAAAATGTAATCAGCCCAAACACTATATATAGTGTTTGGGCTGAAAATTATACTGTGTGACAAAGTATATAATCTGCGATAGTTTTGTATGCAGATTCAGTGAGAGCACCTGTTTCACTGTTCCTGAATTTTTCGGGAAGTGTGCCGTCTACATCTTTCAGAGCTGTATTTGTGTCTATGCAGTATACATTATTTGAATTAGCTATTCCAAGGAGTTTGGTATTGAACTCGTTTATTATGCTGTTATTGACAGCAGCACCCTCCTCGTCACGAACAGGCGGCAGCTGCATGAGATATATAGCAGAATCAGGAAGATAGCCGCGCAGGTTCTTAACAAGCTCGGTATAGCTCGATATCATATCGTTAACGCTGCTTGTTCCGATGTCGCTTCCGAGCATGATATATATACAGGAAGGCTTTTTTGCCTTCAGCAGCTCGTAAACGGTATTGTTACCGTATACGCTCTCCACATTTGTTTTATTGCAGCCGGCGGCATTGAGCTCTGCGCTGCCGATGATATCCTTTAGCTCGGTGTACTTTCCTATATCGAGAAGCGTGGAATCCGTAACAAGGCAGCATGATTCAAGGTAAGAACTATCCTTTGCCTCGGATTTGGAAATCGGATTGGTCGATTTACTGCTCGTATCGGTCTGAACATCGTTATTATCGGTTTTTTTGGTGTCTGATGACTGTGTGTCATCTGTTTCGCCGCTATTTTCATCTTCAACGACGACATTATCGAATTCTTCCTCGAAGAAATTTTCGTTGAAGTTCGCAGCGATCATATATAATGCAAAGCAGCCGCCGAACGAAAGCATGAATATGAGGATAAGTCCCCATATGCTGAATCTCACCTTTGGTCTGCCGCGTTTTTTATTTGATATTCTTGTAATACTTTTATTTTTAGCCATTTTCTCTCCTGCCCAGTACAGAATTGCCGTATAACGGTAAGCGGCAAACCGATATGTACCTCAAGTGACATACACATATATTATACCCCTTTTCTCTGATTTTTGCAAGCAGTTTGAGTGTTTTTTTCTAACTTTTTTTTCGGGTATTCACTTGAATTATTACGGCAAATAGTCTATAATTATAAATATGATATTTCAAAGGAGGGATCATCAATGATGCACTGCGGAAAGCAAATGATAAAAGGCGTTTTTAAGATCGAGAAACGCGGTATCCCTACAAAGGGCTCCTCGCTCATATATCCTGTTTCGACATTCTATTCAGATAATGAAATGATATGCGAAGTTCCTGTGGATACTACCATTGGTTACTACTGCTCGGAATGCGGTCTGCTCATTGGAGTATTTCCTCTGACTCACCCGACAGGTTTCGCAGGCAAATATAAAGCCGACTTTGACGATAATATTGATGTTCTCCCTAAGAAAGCCTGTCCCGAATGCGGCGCGGAAATAGATGTAGACTATCCGCGGTGTCCTTTCTGCGGATACATATTTGAATCTATCTAACGGATTAAACCTGTTTACAGGATTTAATATATCAAAACGGAGGTTATATACATGACTTACAAGGAAAGTTTTATTAAATTTATGGTTGACTGCGGAGTTCTGACATTCGGTGAATTTACGCTTAAAAGCGGCAGAAAAGCTCCTTATTTTATTAATTGCGGAAATTACAAGACAGGTGCTCAGCTTGCTAAGCTCGGTGAATACTATGCCGAGTGCATAAACGCTAATAATATCCCCGTTGAGACACTTTTCGGACCTGCATATAAGGGTATCCCGCTGGCTGTTTCAACAGTTGTAGCTCTCAGCAATAAGTTCGGAATAGACGTTTCTTACTGCTTCGACAGAAAGGAAGCCAAGGATCACGGCGAAGGCGGTATGTTCGTTGGCAAGACCCTTACAGACGGCGAAAAAGTTGTTATTATCGACGATGTTATGACTTCCGGAAAGGCTCTGCGCGAGTCGATGCCAAAGCTTATGACAGCTGCTGATGTCAATGTTACAGGTATGGTCATAACAGTTGACCGTATGGAAAAGGGTACGGGAGAGCTTTCGGCTGTACAGGAAGTCAAGCGTGATTTCGGCGTTATCGTATACCCTATCGTTACCATGCAGGACATTATTGATGCTATCAAAAATGATATCGTTCCAGGTAAGGAATACCTTGATAAGATGCTCGAATACAGAGAAGCTTACGGTGTTAAATAAAAATATAAAGCGCTTCCAAAGGAAGCGCTTTTGATATTTCATGACTTATTTGAATAAGATGATAAGGAACTGTGATACGAGCACTACAGAGATAAGAGCTACAGGATATGTTGCAGCATATGCTGATGCAACGTTTTCTGTGCCTGCGGTGCTTATAAGAGTTCCGAGAGCAGGAGTTGATGTCATGCCTCCTGTAATAGAACCGAGATTGTTGAGCAGACTGAGCTTCAGAACATACTTTGCGAACAGATAACCTATTATCATAGGAACTATCGTCATTATCATTCCGTAGAGGAAGTATACAGCGTCAAAGTACTGAACGAACTTAGCTCCGCCTGAAACTCCGGCACCGATAAGGAAGAACATGAGTCCAAGCTCACGGAATACCTTTAATGTTGAATCCTTAGGCATTATCGAGAACTTGCCGATATGTCCGAAGTGTCCGAATATCAGTGAAACAAGGAGACAGCCGCCTGTGGTGGAAAGAGAGAAATTGCCGAACTTGAACGAACCGATAACAATACCGATAACTGCTGCAAGTGCAAATGGCATGATGCCGAAGCTGTCCATTTCAATAGGAGTGAACATTTTCTTTTCCTTTGAATTCTTCTTTGAAGCAGGAGCAAGCAGTTCTCTTTCCTTTGTCATATCAGCCTTTGTTACCTTAGGTATTATCTGAACAAAGAGTACAACACCTATAACACCGAAGATGTAAGCTATAGCGTAGCCGACCGATACGATGCTCTGGAGGTGATCGCTTCCAACAGCGTCTTTTGCAGCTGAGAAGCCGGGAGTGCTTGTAAGCGCACCTGAAAGAATTCCTGTCAGCATTGCAGTAAACTCTTCGCTGGTAAGGTCGGTGAAGTTCTTGCCTACAGTAATGCAGCCTGCGCAGGCAAGTCCGCCGCTGAGGATAATTATAATTGCAAGGAGAACATAAGATTTGAAGTTTTTCTTGAAATTTCCGAAGAAATTAGGTCCTGCAATAAATCCGACTGCCGTAACGAAAAGGATAAGTCCGAGGTTATCGACGATCTTCAAAGCATTGCCGACAAAGTCGGTATTGATCTCATCTGACAGCTGCTTATAGAAGATACAGCCGTATACCAGTGCAATGATGAATACACCTGCTGTTCCGAGAGAAATGCCCTTTATAGTAATTCTTCCGAGCACATATCCAAGAGCAGCTATTGCGATCACTGAGATCATAAGAAAGGAAACACCGTGGATTGACAGAATTCCATTAAACAGATCCATTATATATCACTTTACTTTCTTTTATAAACATATTTCGGGACGCTGTAAAAGCGTCCCATATTTTTTATTTATTTTTTTCTTGAATAATGTGGCAGAAGCATTGGTGAAGCTACATCGCTTGCAGCGCCTGCTGCTTCAAGCTCCTTATTGAATTTCTCGATATGAGCAAGTGTCAGCTTTTCAGGCGAAGCAGTTTCCTTTGCCTTAGCAGCTGCATAGATGCCGGCATTTCTGCCGAATACGATAACATCAAGGAGTGAGTTGCCCATGAGTCTGTTTCTACCGTGGATACCGCCTGCGACCTCACCTGCTGCGTAGAGGTTCTCGACACCTGTAGCACAGTCGTCGGAGATCTCAAGACCGCCGTTCTGGTAGTGGAGAGTCGGGTAAACGAGGATAGGCTCCTTGCGGATATCTATGCCGTATTTGCCGAACATTCTCATCATAGCAGGGATACGCTTCTCGATAGTACCCTCGCCGTGGATAAGCTCGATCATTGGAGTATCGAGCCAGAGTGCCTTGCCGAGATTTGTCTCGACACCCTTGCCGCGCTCTGTACACTCACGAATGATAGAAGCAGCTGTAACGTCGCGGGTCTCAAGGGGATGCATGAATACATCACCGTCTATATTAACGAGCTTTGCGCCAAGTGAACGAACCTTTTCAGTTACCAGCGCACCGAATATCTGCTCAGGATAGCCTGTACCTGTCGGGTCCGTCAGCTGTTGCGCCGTAGTGGTTGGAAGTCGGGAAGCCCTGATAGTGAAGACGACCTGCACCGCCTGTAGCGATGATAACAGTCTTAGCTCTTGCAACGAGGAGCTCCTTAGTCTCCATATTCATAAGAACAGCACCTGCTGCCTTACCGTTTTCGTCGAGGATTATCTCAACAGCTGCTGTGAAGTCAACAACAGGGATACCGCGGTTGATGACCTCGTCACGGAGAGTACGCATGATCTCAGCACCTGAGTAGTCCTTTGCAGCGTGCATTCTCTTACGTGAAGTTCCACCGCCGTGAGTTGTTACCATAGTGCCGTCAGCTTCCTTGTCGAACTCAACACCGAGCTTATTGAGCCACTGTATAGCTTCGGGAGCTTTTGTAACGAGCTTCTTTACAAGCTCGGGCTTTGCAGCGAAATGACCGCCGCCGAAAGCGTCGAGGAAGTGTATTGTAGGTGAATCGTTTGGCTTGTCAGCAGCCTGTATACCGCCCTCTGCCATCATTGTGTTAGCGTCGCCGATACGAAGCTTTGTAACGATCATAGCCTTTACGCCAGCCTCGTCAGCTTCGATTGCAGCTGATGCGCCTGCACCGCCTCCGCCGATTATAAGTACGTCTGTATCATAATCAGGAGCTGAGAGATCAACGTCGGAAGCGCTGATACGGCTCTTGCCCTGAAGCAGAGCAGCAAGCTGTGTAGGAACCTTATCGCCCTTGTTTACGCCTGCGGAAAGAACAGTGAATTCTTCCTGCTTATAGTCGGGGTGGAAATGAGCGAGAAGGTCGTCCTTCTCCTCAGCTGTCATTCTTCTGGGTTCGAGAGCTGCATTTTCTGCTCTCTTTGCGGCAACTACCTTTGCCAGTTCATTGAGCTTATCTATTTTGTACATATTCTCTCTCCCCCTTACTTCTCGATCTCACGGTGGTTGTACATATCCTTGATCTCTTCGATATTATCGACAGCCTTTGTCATAAGCTCCTCGATCTGCTTGTCAAAGATACCTTCGTTTACTTCTTTTACGCGGTCGGAGAGATGTCCGCACTCAGGAGCGATATACTTGCCGTTGAGTCTTCTTGCAAGCATAGCTACCTGCGGGTGTGAGATACCTGCGGGGCAGCGTGATGAGCATACGCCGCACATTACGCAGTCAAAGCTCTCCTCAGCACACTTCTCGTACTCGCCTCTCTGAGCATATGCGATATACTGCATAACATTGAGCTCCTGAGTACAAGCCTTTGTGCAGGCATTACAGCCGATACAGCTGTATATCTCGGGGTAAAGCTGCATCATGATCTGCTGATCGGGCTTTATTTCCTCAATGTTGTAAGTTCTCTTTTCAAGCGGGAAGAAAGGAAGTGTAGCGACATACATACCTTCCTGTACTTCTGTCTGACAGGCAAGACAGCCGTGAAGCTCTATCTCGCCCTTTATTCTGTATATTGTTGCGCAGGCACCGCAGAAGCCGTTACGGCAGCCGCAGCCTCTTACGAGGTCATAGCCTGCATATTCCATAGCTGTCATTATCGTAAGACCTGCAGGCACTTCGTATTTCTTACCGAACAGGTAAACGTTCAACATATTATCCATGCGAAAATCTCCTCCTTAATATTCGTCAGGCAGTTCGCCGAGCTGATCGAAACGGAAAACAGGACCGTCCTTGCAGACATACTTATTACCGATATTGCAGCGTCCGCACTTGCCTACTCCGCACTTCATGCGAAGCTCCATAGTCGTATAGACCTGAGTCTCAGTGAAGCCCAGCTCCTTGAGACCTGCAAGTGTGAACTTAATCATTATCGGAGGTCCGCAGACGAGAACAGTCTTTGAAGTTGAAGGATTGAGCTCCTTTACATAGTTCGGAACAAATCCTACGTGACCGTCCCAGCCCTCCTGAGGATTGTCTATAGTCAGGTTTACCTGTATACCTGCATCTGCCATCCACTCGTCGATAATTTCCTTATAGTCAACGAGATCGTCCATTGAACGTGAACCGTAGATAACCTGAACATCGCCGTAGTTAGCGCGGTTGTCACGTACATAGTTGATAACTGAACGGAGAGGAGCAAGTCCGATACCGCCTGCGATGAACAGGAGATCCTTGCCCTTCAGGTCTGTCTCAACAGGGAAAGCGTTGCCGTAAGGTCCGCGGATCGTGATCTGCTGACCAACGTCCATAGCGTGGAGCCATGTTGTGAGGCAGCCGCACTTCTTTATACTGAACTCCATGAACTCTTTGTTCGTAGGAGAAGATGTTATAGAGAACATAGCCTCGCCCACACCGGGTATGGAAAGCATTGCGCACTGTCCGGGCATATGCTCAAATACTTTGCCGCCCTCGGGTGAAACTACTCTGAATGTCTTGACATCGGGAGTATCCTGTCTGATATCGGTAACTACTCCAATGTAAGGTATCAATGTATCGTTATTCATCACTTTACCTCCAATGCTTTCATTACCTTGACGATATTCATGGATATAGGGCACTTTGAAAGGCATCTTCCGCAGCCCACACAGCCGAATTCGCCATTATTGTTTGCAGGGAAATATACCAGCTTATGCATGAATCTCTGACGGAAGCGCTCAAGCTGAGTAAGTCTCGGGTTGCCGTGAGCCATCTTTGTGAAGTCGGAATACATACATGAATCCCAGCAGCGGAAACGCTTGATGCCGTGACCTGTATTGAAGTCCTTGATGTCGTAGCACTGACAGGTAGGACAAACAAAGGTACAAGTTCCGCAGCCAAGGCAGCTTTGTGAAAGCTCGCCCCATTTTTCGGAATTGAAGTACTCATTGAGCTTGTCTCCGCCGAAATTGTCCGTTGTAAGGTTAGCAAGAGGGAGCTTTTTGAGGATCTCTCTTGTCTTTTCGCGTACAGCGTCAAGCTTTGCAGTGTCTCCTTCTTCGAGAAGAGCTGCAACAGAGTCGATGAACTTCTGTCCCTTTTCGTTGTGAGCTTCTATGAAAAGATTCTCGCCGTCGCTGTAGCAGGCAGCATCTCCCTCAGGAGCAGCTGCATCTATGCCGAAAGTACCGCAGAAGCAGGTCTCGGCAGGACGTGTACAAGCCATAGTAACGACTGTACCGTGGTCGCGGCGGTTCTTATAGTAGCTGTCTACAGGCTCAGTAAGGAATACCTTATCGAGGACAGTGAAGCTTCTTGCGTCGCAGGCACGAACTCCGAAGATCACGAAGTCCTCGGACTCTTCACGAACGTCGATGACCTCGATATTCTTGCCTTCCATTTTGAAGTCAACGAGGTTTTCTGTCTGTGGGAAGAAGAAGTCCTTTGCACTGCGGAGCGTATTGAGGTTATTGCTGAGCTTCATGCCGCTCTCGTACTTCTTATACTCAGCAGCACCGTCTTCACGGTCTGTAGGGATATAGAGAGTCTGTGAAGCTGAAATAGCTTCAAAAAGCTTATCGAGCTTATCAAGTGATATCTTCAGCATTATTCAACTCCCCTTTCATGAACGATACTTGCTTCGCAGTCGTCCTGTTTATAATCGTTGAGAGGAGCGCGTGAAGTAGTGTCCTCGCCAGCCTGATAATCGCCGTAAAGCGAATTGATATCCTTTATAAATTTGCGGTTGAGCAGATGAAGCGGTATATTCTGAGGGCATACTCTTGAACACTCGCCGCAGTCTGTACATCTTCCTGCAACGTGGAACGCACGGATTATATGGAACATATTCTCCTCGAAACTGTCTGTTGCAGCCTTGTTCTCAACGCCTGAATCAGGGTTATCGAATACGCACTTTTCGCAAGTGCAAGCAGGACAGACATTACGGCAGGCATTGCAGCGGATACATTTTGAAAGCTGCTCACGCCAGAAGTCATAACGCTCCTGAGCAGTAATATTTTCAAGCTTCTCCACCATATCAAAGCGGTTGGAATCGAGAATATCACCGTCTTCACCTATAAGCTCGTCATATACAACGTGATTCTTGCTCTTACAGTTCCGGCACTTTACGCTGAGAGCTTCGTAATAGGGCATTTTCTCCTCACCGTAGACAGTGTCGATAATGAGAGTACCGTTATCGTTCTTAGCTCCGAGAATACCTGTGATGCCCTTTGCCTTGATCCTCTCGGCATCGAGCTTAGGACCGCCGGGGATACCGATGACATAGATATTCTCACGTACTATTCTGTGCTCCTTGATGAGCTGATTGAAGCTGTAAGTGTCGCAGGGCTTCAGGAAAGCGAGTATCTTTCCTTCCTTCTTGCTCTCTTTTACGAGGTATTTGGAAACATTTGCAGCCGTAAAGTCGTCATATACAAAATCAGCGTCAAGTTCCTCCGCTGATGTGAAAACGGCAGGAGTTATGTCGTATTCGAACTCTCCGCGTTTCCAGCCGATAACGCGATCTACGCTACCGTCAGCCAAAAGCTGCTTTGCTCTGTTTATCATTGCTTCCTGCATCGTAAATCCTCCAATCTGCGGTTTGGACCGAGTTTTCTGACAGCTTCCGTGAACTCATTCATAGTAGCAGCGAATTTTGCTCCCTCAGCTGCTGATACCCACTCTACTCTTGTTCTGTCGCGCTCGATACCAAGGAAATCGAGCATACTGAACAGGAGCGTCATTCTTCTTCTTGTAAAGTAGTTGCCTGATGTGTAGTGGCAGTCACCCGGGTGGCAGCCGCAAAGTATTACACCGTCAGCACCGCGCTGAAAAGCTCTGAGAATGAACATGGGATTAACTCTGCATGAGCAGGGCACTCTTATGATCTTTACATTTGTAGGGTAATTAAGTCTGTTTGTTCCCGACAGATCGGCTCCTGCGTAAGAGCACCAGTTGCAGCAGAAAGCAACGATCAGCGGCTGAAACTCTTTATTATCATTTACTTGCATATCGCGTCAACCTCCGCCATTATCTGACTGTTTGAGAAGCCGTTAAGATCCATAGCTCCCGAAGGACAAGCAACGGTACAAGCACCGCAGCCCTGACATACAGCAGGGTTGACATTTGCAACTCTGCGTACAGCAGTTGTTCTGTCAGGCATTCTGAATTCCTTGTCAATGTATGTGATAGCTCCGTAAGGACAAACCTTTTCACAAGACGAGCAGCCGTTGCACATGAGCTCGTTTGAATGAGCAACGCACGGATTGCAGGTGATGCTGTTCTTTACCAGCAGTCCTATAGCCTTTGCAGCTGCTGCACTTGCCTGTGCAACTGTTTCAGGGATATCCTTTGGTCCCTGACAAGCGCCTGAGAGGAATATACCTGCTGTAGCACTCTCTACAGGACGAAGCTTTGGATGAGCCTCTGTGAAGAAGTCATTTGTGTCCATCTGAGTTGTCAGCATAGTTGCGAGAGGACGTGCAGTCTTGTCAGGCTCGATAGCAGCTGCAAGAACAACCAGATCTGCGTCGATATGGAGCTGTTCGTTTGCAAGGAGATCCGATGCCTGTACATCTATCTTTCCGTCCGAACGAGGAGTTACCTTGCCGACCATACCCTTGATGTAGTGAACATTGTACTGTTCAACTGCTCTGCGGTAGAATTCGTCAAAGTTCTTACCAGGTGTACGAACGTCGATATAGAAAACATATACTTCTGTGTCAGGATATTTCTCGCGTATGAGCATTGCGTGTTTTGCAGTGTACATACAGCATATCTTTGAGCAGTAAGGCTTTCCCTTGCTGTCGTCACATCTTGAACCTACACACTGTACAAAAACGATCTTGTGCGGGTGTGTCTTATCGGAAGGACGAAGGAGTGTTCCGCCATTAGGTCCTGCTGCGTTCATAAGACGCTCAAGTTCAAGCGATGTAACAACGTCAGGACACTGGTTATATGCGAATTCATCGTACTTATCAAGATTGATAGGATTGAAGCCTGTAGCAACTACGATAGCACCGTACTTCTGCTCAATGAACTTGTCCTGCTGCTTGTAGTCGATAGCGCCTGCAGAGCAGACCTTTGAACAAACACCACATTTTCCTGTTTTCATCATCATGCAGTAGTTAGGGTCGATAGTTGCGACCTTTGGAACTGCCTGTGCGAATGGGATATATATAGCCGAGCGGTTGTCAAGTCCCATATTGAATTCGTTGGGTACCTTCTTCATCGGGCATTTTTCTGTACACAGACCGCAGCCTGTACACTTTGTCTCGTCAACGAAACGAGCCTTCTTCTTGATAGTAACTGTGAAGTTTCCTACAAATCCCTTTACATCGGTAACTTCGCTGAATGAGTGTATAGTGATATGCTCATTCTGAGAAGCTTCTACCATTTTAGGGGTAAGGATACAAGCAGCACAGTCAAGTGTGGGGAAGGTCTTATCTATCTGTGCCATCTTACCGCCTATTGTAGGCTGCTTCTCAACGATATCAACGTCAAAGCCTGCTTCAGCGATGTCGAGGGCGGTCTGTATACCAGCGATACCGCCGCCGATAACGAGTGCCTTCTTGACTACCGGGCTCTCGCCTGCTGTGAGCGGAGCGTTGAGGTGTACCTTTGCGATAGCTGCCAACTCGTTTGCTATTACTGCCGAGAGCCTTTGCTATATGCCAGGCTATGGTATCGGTGATGCGGCGACTACCTTGGTGGGGCAGAGCGTAGG
>CACZEJ010000097.1 GCA_902780115.1 Ruminococcus flavefaciens
CTACTCTCATACCGTCCTTGTCGGACTCGTCGCGGAGGTCGTAAAGTCCATCGATACGCTTGTCTCTTGCAAGCTGGTTGATGCTCTTGAGAAGTCTCTCCTTGCGGAGCATATACGGTATCTCGTCGATGATTATGCAGTTTCTGCCCTTTATCTCCTCGAAGTGGGTGCGGCTGCGGAGAGTTATCTTGCCCTTGCCTGTAGCGTAGGCTGCGCGGATACCCGCTCTGCCCATGATTATGCCGCCTGTAGGGAAATCGGGACCCTGAATGTGCTCCATGAGCTGTTCAAGAGTGCAGTCGGGGTCGTCGATGAGGAGCTGCAAAGCGTCTATGACCTCTCCCAGATTGTGGGGAGGGATATTCGTAGCCATACCAACAGCGATACCCACAGAACCGTTCACGAGAAGGTTCGGGAAACGCGAAGGAAGTACAGCAGGCTCTTTAAGACGGTCGTCGTAGTTGGAAACGAAGTCAACGGTCTCCTTGTTGATATCCGTGAGCATATCAAGTGTGAGCTTAGCCATTTTAGCCTCGGTATAACGGTAACAGGGCCGTCACCGTCGATAGAACCGAAGTTTCCGTGACCGTCTACAAGGGGATATCTCATCGAGAAATCCTGCGCAAGTCTTACAAGCGCGTCATATACCGACGCATCGCCGTGTGGATGATATCGTCCCAGAACTGCACCGACGGTATCGGCACACTTACGATACGGCTTCTCAGGTGTAAGTCCGTTCTCATGGAGCGTGTACAGTATTCTTCTGTGTACAGGCTTAAGACCGTCCCTTACATCGGGGAGCGCTCTGGAAACAATTACCGACATAGCATAGTTGAGCATGGAATTTTCCATTTCGTCAACTATCTCGGTATTTATTACCTTTGAGTTGTCTGTGTAAAGCATTTTTTCCTCCTGAGAGAATTTATTTTGGTTTCAGATGAATGTTTTATGTGAGTAATAAACAGCCTTTAGCCTTTAGCCATGAGCCATTAGCTGAAAGTGTTCGCTAACGCTCACATTATTTAAATTTTTCGCCGAAGGCGACACATTGGCTAACAGCTAAAGGCTAATGGCTAACGGCTAACGACAACTGCTAACGATTAGTCTTTCTTACGATTTCCAGCTCAGCCTCGGAGAATCCTTCCTTCGGGAGGATATACAGCATATCCGTTCCCGATAATATCAGGAAAAATCTGTCATACTCCAGCAGCTGAAAGCTGTCATCTATACTAAGTCTCGTCTTTTCGGGAAGGGGGTCTGATTCCTCGGCATTTTCCCTTTCTTCCTCGGGGATATCGCTGTCTTGTATACGGGCTCGCCGAGAGTTCTTACGGATTCGGTAAGATTTCTCCGCATCTTGCGCGGGTTGAACCATTCCTTCATGGCAAACGCCATAGCCACGATAGATCCTAAAAATACAAGATATTTCTGCTTGTTTGACGCTCCGTGAAGAGATAATATGCCGAAAACGAGTATTCCCAGACCTACAATGATGAAAAGCGTCATATAGACGTAGCTTTTCGGGTATATGAATTTCTTCTGGAATTCCAGGTATGCGTCGCGGAAGAGCTCCGCAGGCAGCCTGTATTCCTTTTCAAGCTTGTAATTTTCTTCCATGCAGGCTCCCGTCATATGTCAAGGTCTTGTGCGAACTTAGCGTTTTTCTCGATGAACAGGCGGCGAGGCTCTACCTTGTCGCCCATGAGTATGCTGAAAGTCTCGTCAGCCTTGAGAGCGTCCTCCATGCCTATCCTTACGATGGTACGGTGCTCAGGGTCCATAGTAGTCTCCCAGAGCTGTTCGGGGTCCATCTCACCGAGACCTTTGTAACGCTGTACTTCAACGTCCTTGTACTTGCCGCCCTCGGAGAGCTCCTCGATGTATTTATCGCGCTCCTCATCGGAGAAAGCGTAGTATACCTTCTTTTTGCGCTCAACTCTGAACAGAGGCGGCTGAGCGATATAAACGTTGCCGTTGGTGATGAGGGGACGCATATAGCGGAAGAAGAACGTCAGGAGAAGCGTTCTGATGTGCATACCGTCAACATCGGCATCAGCCATGATGATGACCTTACCGTAGCGGAGCTTCTCGATGTCGAAGTCCTCGCCTATGCCCGTACCCAGAGCAGTAACCACAGGTTCGAGCTTGTCATTGCCGTAGATCTTGTCTATACGAGCCTTTTCAACGTTGAGCATCTTGCCCCAGAGTGCAAGGATAGCCTGGAAGCGTCTGTCACGTCCCTGCTTTGCAGAACCGCCCGCAGAATCTCCCTCGACGATGTATATCTCGGTGTAGCGGTTGTCGCGCTCAGCGCAGTCCGCCAGCTTTTCTGGCATGGAAGCGTTGCCGAATGCGTTCTTTTTACGCTCGTTGTCTCTTGCTCTCTTTGCAGCTTCACGGGCTTTGAGAGCAGAGAGGCTCTTCTCGAAAATGAGATTTGCGATATCGGGGTTCTCCTCGAGGAAGTTCATGAGCTTTTCCTGAACCATTTTCTCGATGAACGGGCGAACTTCGGGATTTCCCAGACGACCCTTGGTCTGTCCCTCGAACTCACACTCGGTGAGCTTTACGGAGATGATAGCAGTAAGTCCCTCGCGGACATCTTCGCCCTTGAGCTTGTCCTTGGGGTCTTTGATCTTACCCATTTTCATTCCGTAGTCGTTTATGACCTTGGTGAGAGCGTTCTTGAAGCCTGTTTCGTGAGAACCGCCGTCTTTTGTATGGATATTGTTTGCAAACGAGAGTATTACCTCGTTGTAGCTGTCGTTGTACTGGAGAGCTATCTCAGCGAAGGAATCGCCCTGAGTTCCCGAAAAATAGATAACATCGCTGTTCAGCGCTTCAAGACCTCTTGTGGCGTGGATATGCTCGACGAACTGACGGATACCGCCCTCGTAGTGGAGAGTTTCCGAAAGGATATTGCTGCTGTCGCGCTTATCCGAGAAGATTATTTTTATTCCTGCGTTGAGGAAAGCCTGTTCACGAAGACGTTTCAGGAGAACTTCATAGTCATAAACGGTGCTCTCGAAGATCTCGCCGTCCGCCTTGAACATTACACTGGTACCTGTTTCCTTGGTATCTCCGATGACTTTGAGCTGTTCGTCGTAGTGTCCGCGCTGAAAACGCTGGAAGTATACGTGCTCGCCGTCCTTGACAGTGAGCTCCAGCCATTCGGAGAGGGCATTTACGACGGAAGCTCCAACGCCGTGGAGACCGCCCGATACCTTATAGCCGCCGCCGCCGAATTTACCGCCTGCGTGGAGAATGGTATAAACGACTGTAGCCGCAGAGATGCCTTCCTTTGGGTGGATACCGACAGGGATACCTCGTCCGTTATCGGAAACGCGGATAATATCGCCTTCGAGTATCTCAACTGTTATCTCTGTACAGTAGCCTGCGAGTGCCTCGTCTATAGAGTTGTCCACTATCTCGTAAACGAGGTGGTGGAGGCCTCCTGGACCTGTTGAACCGATGTACATACCCGGTCTCTTGCGGACTGCTTCGAGTCCTTCAAGGACTTGTATGTCATTTTCATCGTAGTTATTGTTCTGCTGACTCATGATTTACCTCCAATAATTTTGGTTGTATATGTCATTTACCCAATTTGTGGGGTTATTGTCGATGTAACTGCAAATCTCGAGGAATTCCTTCTCATTGCGGATAATGTGGTCGTGGAATGATCTTTGCCACACTGAAAATCCTATTTGTTTCGTAGAAATGGATTTTAGCCCATTTATTATCTGAGAAACGGATTTTGTAGGGAACGCCGCCCTCGGCGTTCCGGACGTTTGTATTTTTTCGCCATAATCCGAAACAAATAATATCATATGGATATGATCGGGCATTATCACATATTTCGTAACAGAAACATATCTGTAAATTTCATTTATTTTTTTGATATTTGAATTTACGATTTCACCGTATTTGGTCAATTTTACGATAGGAACGTCAAATATATCGTTTTCCGTTGCGGTATTCCGCGGAACGCCGAGGGCGGCGTTCCCTACAGATATTACCTCCGACAAATACCGTATCCTGTCTTTGGTGCAAATCGTAATGAAATACAGACCGTTCGATGAATAATCATAATTTGCCAATCTTATATATTTTCTCGTTTTTCTGTCCATATGATCTAACATTCGGGAGAACGCTGTCCTCTACACCCACGATTTCCGATTCCATTGATTTGCCGCGGATATTTGCGGGAGGCCGAGGGCGGCCTCCCCTACACCCACGATTTCCGATACCGCTGGTTCGCCGAGGGCGGCGTTCCCTACACATGATGATCCCATTTCAGAACCCTCCGCCCTCTTTCAGGCGCTTCCTCAGCGTTGCTGCCGAGAGCTGCGAGATATATACCTTCTCCACGCCGTTTTTCACGGTTATTATGAAGCTCTTAGGCATTTCGTATGTGGTGTATATACAGTGCTTTTCCTTTTCCGCACGTTCAAGCAGCTTCTTGGTACACTTTTCAACAGTTGTATTCTCAATGTCGAAAACTCCCACAACATCTCTCAGATCTACCGAATAATTATTCCCTATGTGAAGATACATTTTCTTCCTCCTCAGCCACGCTCCCGCCGCTGATACGGAGTATTTTTCCCTTTATTTCGGGAAGCAGCGCACTTTCATTCGGAGTCGTTATAAATACCTGCATATCTTTGATTATATCAAATACAAATCTCTGGCGGCTCTCGTCAAGCTCGCCCATTACGTCGTCAAGGAATATCACGGGCGCGTCCTTCGATCTCTGCATATATATCTCAGCCTGAGCCAGCTTCATCACGAGAGCTGCGCTCTTGATCTGTCCCTGAGAGCCGTAATCCTTGGCACTTACGCCGTTTATCTTTATGAGTATCTCGTCGCGGTTCACACCTGCATGAGTGCTTCCCGTTCTGATATCGTAATCTGCTGTTTCCGTGAGCTTCCTGTAGTACTGCTCATACGCCTCGTCGCCGCAGGGCTTCTCAAAGTCCTCGGGACGGAAAACATTTGACTTGTATTCCAGTTCGAGCTCCTCGGCTCCGCCCGATATGGTGCGGTAAAGTCTGCCGCAGATGGCATTGAACTTCTGTATATACTCGTGGCGCATATACGAGATGACCGCTCCCTCGCGTGAAGCCTGCCTGTCCCATATTTCGAGAATGCTGCGGTCGGTATTTCCCTGCATTATGCCTTTGAGAAGCGCATTTCTCTGATTCATCACGGCGTTGTTCTTGTTGATGTGCATGACGAACACGGGATTCAGCTGTGAAGCAGCCATATCCACGAAATTCCGCCTTTTTTCGGGCGAACCCTTTATTATATCAACGTCATCGGGTATGAACGCGATGCACTTGAACACATCGAAAAGAGCTCTCGTGCCCTTCTGTTTTACGCCGTTTAAGTGGATAGTTTTGGGATTTGAGGCACTTCTTGTCATCTCAAAGGATATTTTCTGCTCGCGGATACTGTCGCGTATTTTTATCTTCGATGACATTCTGCTGCCGCCGAGACATATATAGTCCTTTTCCTTTGAGCCGCGGAAGCTCTTGCAGCCCGAAAGTATCCACATAGCTTCAAGGAGATTGGTCTTTCCCTGGGCATTCGGTCCGACGATGATATTGTACTTAGGGTCAGGAACGAAATATATACCGCTCAGGTTCTTGAAGCCGTCAATATCCGCGCAGGTGATGATCACTCTACGATTACCTCTTGACCGTCAAGCTCTACCTTGTCGCCGGGACGTATCTTTTTTCCTCTCATGGTGCAAACTTCACCGTTCACGAGGACTTCTCCGTCCTGTATGAGCTGTTTTGCCTCTCCGCCCGTACCGACGAGGGAGGCAAATTTCAGCAATGCATCGAGCTTTATGAACTCGGTAGTGATCTTTATTCTGTTTTCGGGCATATTTCTCACCTCTGTCTGTTTAAACCAACTGTTTTTCCAGTTTGATATTATTCAGTTTCCATTTTTCGGGATAAGCGCTGTTTTCGGGACATTCAAACTCATAGTGATATATTCTGGTCACACGCAGCTTTGAACTTCCGCTCATCACAATGTCATCATCAATGATCTCGGAGTCCCTTTTTACGATATAATCCAGCATTTTTGCCTTTATTTCAGCCTTGAACACGTATTTTCCAAATTTTTTCGCACACTTTGTTATTTTTACATAACGAATATCTATCTCAGTGATAATATTGTAAAGATCGGGTTTTATAAGTGTCCTTTCCAGTATCTTCTGATTTTTGTCAAAATAGCGGTCTGTCAGATATCTTCTTACTGACGAGATATCTCTTATCATCCATGCTTCCTGAAGCTCAGTGAAGATATTTCTTACATGATCCGTCATATTATCCTTGTCAAAATTGGGCTGGATAGTAAAAACGTTATATTCGCGGTGTTTTCTTTCTACGCGCTCACTTATCCCACGTAAAACAAGATATACGAATACTCCGAAACCTACAATAATGAGAAGCAGCAGGATATCCTCAAAGTCATGAGTTCCTGAGTGATGACTTCTGTAGCTATGGCTGCTGTGACTGAAACTGTGTCCGCCGCCGCTGTGACCTACTCCGCCGAAATCGGCGTGAACGACCATTTTAGCATTATCGCTGCCTGAGCCGAAAGATATTATAAAAATACTGAATATGACAGCTGCCAGCGATATAAGTCTTTTCATTAATTTTTGAGCTGTATCGGCATGATAAGGAATATGAAGCTCTCACCTTCAAGCGGGAGTATCTCTATTACCTTCATTGCGCCGTTGAAGCGGAGGCGTACCTTATCTCCCTCAGCAGCACGGAGCGCTTCGAGAATGAGCTTGTTGTTGAAGCCGATAGTAACAGTTTCTCCCGAAATATCGGCAGAAATAGCATCATTTATCTTACCGATGCCTGTTTTGCAGCTTATTTTGATAACGCCGTTTCCGACTTCGCAGCGGATAGGCGACTTGTTTTTATCGTCGATAAGAAGGGCACATCTCTCGAGACAGGTCTGGAAATCCCTCTTGCTGATGATGACCTCTGTCTTGCAGCCGCTGGGGATACTGAGCTTGTAATTGTGGAAAGTTCCCTCGAGAAGTCTTGATATAACGAAAACGTTGCCTATCTCGAAGATGATATGGCGGTCATTGGTGCAGACTGTGCATATCTTTTCGTCGTCATCGTCCTTGATAAGTGTTGAAACTTCAAGGAGAGCCTTTTTCGGCACAACGAAATGATATTTTTCGGTACAGTCCGTGAGCTCGCTCCTGATAGCGAGTCTGAAACCGTCTATTGCAACTATATTGAAGCTGCCGTCTTCTATGTCGAAAAGTTCGCCTGTGAGAACAGGTTTGCTTTCGTTAAGTGAAGCAGCATAGCTGGTCATATTTATCATTGATTTGAGTATATTCTGCTTTACGGAGAAGCTTCTTGCAGAATCTACCTTCGGAAGTTCGGGGTATTCATTGGCAGACATAGCCGAAAAACTACAGTCTGTAGCGCTGCATGAGATGTTGATAACGAGGTTGTCGTCGATATCATAAGTGATCTCGTCACCTGACATACGTCTTGTGAATTCGCTGAAAAGTCTCGAACTTACGACAAATTCGCCTTCTCCTTCAGTAAAAGCATTTATTGAAGTACGTATACCCATTTCAAGATTATAAGCAGTGAGCTCGACACTTCCTTCGGATACTCTTACTTTTATACCCTCTAAAGCAGGGATAGTTGATTTCTGAGAAACAGCTCTGGAGACATTGCTGATCGCCTCACTGATCTCATTTTTATTGCAGATGAATTTCATTGTTTTTCCTCCGTGAAAAAGTCTTAGCCAAAAAAGTTAAGATAAGCTAAGAAATGATAAGATAAGAAAAGAATAATATCATTGATAAGATAAGAATAATATTATTGTTGTTGTTATTGTGTCGGTGGAAAAGTTGGAAGCGGCAGTATTTGAAGATATACGCCGAAAAGCTCGTCCACAGACGGCTGTTGTGAAATTCTTGAGAAAAACGTGGAAAGACAGATTTTGTAATATTTTTTTGTCTGATATTTCACAACGGTGTTAAGTGTTGAATGTTCCGTTTGTTGAAATGACTTCCGTGAGCTCATGTGAGCTCAGCGGGGATTTCATTTTTGTTTCGGGAAAAATCCACACTGAAAAGTTGTTGACATCGTTTTCAACCGAGTGTTGAAAACTGTGTGGAATAAGTGGGATTCAACATTTTAAACGTTTAGTTTATGTTTATCAGACCTTGCTCTTATCCTTGATGTTCTTGATGATATCGTTGACAAGGTTCTTGAGATTCGAGTCTTTTTCCATAGACTCTGTAACACTGGTCACGGAGTAAACGATAGTGGAGTGATCTCTGCCGCCGAACTCTGTTCCGATGGAAGCAAGCGGCATCTGTGTGATCTCGCGGACAACGTATATAGCCACTTTTCTGGCTGTAGATATCTGAGCCGAACGCTTGCTGGAGCGGAGATCGTCGGGAGATACGCCGTAAACGGTGGATACCTCGGAGATTATCTTCTCAACAGTGATCGGGATAGGCTGCTCGTCTGTGAGCACGTCGCGGATAACGCTCTGAGCCATGGAAATGGTTATCGGGCTTCCTGCGAAGTGGTTGAGAGCCTTCAGGCGGACAACTGCGCCTTCGAGCTGACGGATATTGGATTTGAGGCGGTTTGCCATAAATTCGGCAACTTCGCTGGGCATTTTGAGCTCTAAAAGCTCGGACTTTCTGTTGATGATAGCGAGCCTTGTCTCGTAATCAGGCGCAGAAATATCCGCGATAAGTCCTCCCTCGAAACGTGTGCGCAGACGCTCCTCGAGAGTGAGCAGCTCCTTTGGCGGCTTATCTGAGGTGATGACGATCTGCTTGCCTTCCTGGTGGAGCTTATAGAAGGTATGGAAGAATTCCTCCTGCATACGCTCTCTGCCCGAGAAGAACTGGATATCGTCGATGAGCAGTATATCTGCGTTTCTGTACTTATTGTGGAAATCTGATATTGAACTTTTGTTGAGAGCGCTTACGAGGTCGCTTCCGAAAGTTTCGCTGGTAACGTAAACGATATTGAAGTTAGGGTGGTTCTTTCTCACCTCATTTGCGATAGCTGTGATGAGGTGGGTCTTGCCCATTCCCGAAGGGCCGTATATGAACAGCGGGTTATAGTCGGGAACTGCCTTTGAACCGCAGTTTTTCGCAACAGACTTACTGCACGCCAGCGCAAATTCGTTTGAACGTCCCTCGATGAAGGTATCGAAGGTATAGTCATAGTTTGCGAATTTATAGGACTGTTCCAGCTCTGCGTGTTTCTGTTCCAGCTCTGCGTCTGTCGGGACTTTGATTTTTTCCTGTTCTTCCGATTCAACATTGATAACGATATTTACATTGAGTCCGAGTACGTTGAAGAATGCGTCCTTGAGAACGTTGTCGTAGGTTCTCATAACGATATTTTTCTGAAAATCTGTTGGTACGGTGAAAATAGCATCTGAACCGTTAAAGCTGACGGGAACGAGGGGATCGATCCATGTTTTTATACCTATTTCGGGTATTTTTCCGTTTTCGAGGCAGTAGCTCTTTACTTTCTCAAAAACCTCATCAAATGAATTCATAGAAACCTCCGAATAATATGTAAGATTAGTCAGGAGAAAAATTACGATACTCTCCTATATTAATATATAAGACAATTATACCATAAATAGTACAGGATTGCAAGAGGTTTTCAACATGAAGTTTAAAAAAATAAAGTTCTTTCCACAGAGTATTCGACAGTGTGTGGAAAACTGTGTGGAAATGCCTTTAAAATGAGCGGAGAGATCCGCGGAAAGCCCGATTTTCCGCGTCTGAAAATGTTGAAATGAGTCGGTTGATAAGATTTTTACCAATATTTTCTAAAATAATAAACGTAATACTCTTTCAAATGCCGATACATACAAAATGTTGAAATTTCAACGGATAAAGTTCATAATGTATTGGTAAAAAAACTGAAAATCTTATGCGATGTAAAAAAATTCTTTGAATTGCTTGACATGGAGAACTTTTTAATATATAATGATTTAGTGTAATGCAGGGCGGAGTATCCCTGCGCGTAATCACGTTGTTAGGAGCTGTCGATATAACGGCTCTTGTATACATCTGGCAGAGAGGAGGACACTGAATATGAAAAGAACATATCAGCCTAAGAAGCTCCACAGAAAGAAGGAGCACGGCTTCATGAAGAGAATGGCTACTAAGAACGGCAGAAAGGTTTTAGCTCGTAGAAGATCTAAGGGCAGAGCAAGATTAACTCACTGACGAGGCTGACCACAAAATCTTTATTTTGTGGTCTTTTTTGTTAGGACGGCTATGCAGGTGCAATTATGCTTTATACGGAAATATTGAACGATAACAAGGATTTTCTTACCTTGTACAAGAAAGGCAGGTATGCCGCTTCTAAATATTCGGTCATATATGTCAGACCAAACGGCAGACCTTTCAATCGCCTCGGTATAACCGCAGGAAAAAAGGTCGGCAATGCCGTCTGCCGCAACAGAGCTAAACGGCTTATCCGCCTTGCCTACAGGAACGCTGAGATAGCTCTCCCTGTGGGTATGGATATCGTTATAGTGGCAAGATCTGCTATATGCAGTATAAAATCACAGGAATACTGCGGCTATATGGACAAGTACGGAGTAGCTGATATCAATAAGATGTTCAGAAGCTTTGAAAATAAGAATAAGCGTGTATGAAATATATAGTTCTGGGACTTATAAAATTTTACAGAAAATTTATATCTCCGCTTTTTCCCCCTAAATGCAAGTATTACCCTACGTGCAGCACATATGCTCTGGAAGCTGTCAGGCGCTTCGGCGCTGTAAGGGGCACGGCTCTCGCAGTGTGGAGGATTCTCCGCTGCAACCCATGGTCATTGGGCGGTATAGA
>CACZEJ010000098.1 GCA_902780115.1 Ruminococcus flavefaciens
ATAAAAGTTATAGAAGCTGTGTAGGAACAAAATCGACTCCGGCGGCACGCCGGGCGCAGCGAGCGACTATCGCGAAATTGTCCAGTGCGGTCACGCACCGGCGAAGCCGCCGGAGGAGGAGAAAATTTTTCTTGACAAAGAGGGGTGAAATGTGTTAAAATCATTAATTGCGGATGTATGTGAGAAAATGCGCATACAAATCGTGAAATGCAACAAATAATCCGGATCTGTTGGAATTTTTACAGCAAATCTGAATAATTTGTTTTATGCAGCTGTCCTGCGTTATCGGAATCGTCCGAACGCTTGACATATATTTTGTAAAAGAAATTTAATGCAAGGAGGTGCGAAGATTGCCAACGTTTAATCAGTTAGTTCGTAAGGGCAGAGAGGTCTCTGAAAAGAAGGCTAAGGCTCCTGCACTGCTTAAGGGCTGGAACTCAAAAAAGAGAAGAGCAATTAATCAGAACTCACCGCAGAAAAGAGGAGTCTGCACAGCTGTAAAAACAGCTACACCGAAAAAGCCTAACTCAGCTATCAGAAAGATCGCCAGAGTAAGACTTTCAAATGGTATCGAGGTAACATCATATATCCCGGGTATCGGTCATAACCTTCAGGAACACAGCGTTGTTCTTATCAGAGGCGGCCGTGTAAAGGATCTCCCTGGTGTGCGTTACCACATCATCAGAGGAACACTCGATGCACAGGGCGTAGCAAAGCGTATGCAGGCAAGGTCAAAGTACGGCGCAAAGCGTCCGAAGGCAGGCAAGAAGTAATTGCCGGCAGAACAGCGGCATGAAAGACCGCTGAAAAGAATTCTAAAGGATTAATTTGTGATAAGCGATACAGAGATGTATTTTAATATATAATGTATGCCTCTGTTGCGCTGACGAAGGTCGTCCTTTCGAGTACCTATGAAATCACCACTATTGTGAAGGAGGGAAGTAAAGTGCCAAGAAGAGGTAATGTTGCAAAGCGTGATGTTTTGCCGGATCCGGTTTATAATTCCAAGCTCGTTACTCGTCTGATCAACAACATCATGTACGATGGCAAGAAGGGCGTTGCTCAGAAGATCGTTTACGGTGCTTTCGATATCGTTTCTACAAAGACAGGCAAAGAACCGCTCGAGGTCTTTGAGGAGGCAATGGACAGGGTAATGCCGACACTGGAGGTAAAGGCACGCCGAGTAGGCGGTGCAACCTATCAGGTGCCAATGGAGGTACGCCCGGAAAGAAGACAGACACTCGGTCTGCGCTGGATATCAAGATACTCCAGACTGAGATCAGAAAAGACAATGAAAGAGAGACTTGCTGGTGAGATCCTCGATGCTGTCAACGGAGTTGGCGGCGCAGCCAAGAAGTGTGAGGAAACACACAGAATGGCTGAGGCTAACAAGGCATTCGCTCATTACAGATGGTAATGAGCTGACTGCAATAGCAGTATGACAGTCAACACGGCGAAAGCCGCCAAAAGAAAAAAGGAGGATACATAATGGGCAGAGAAGTCTCGCTTGAAAAAACCAGAAATATCGGTATCATGGCGCACATAGATGCCGGTAAGACAACAACAACAGAGCGAATCCTTTTCTATACCGGTATCAACCATAAAATGGGTGAGACACATGAAGGTGCTTCAACTATGGACTGGATGGTACAGGAGCAGGAAAGAGGAATAACAATAACATCTGCTGCGACAACTTGCTACTGGGAAGGAACCAAGCATGATAAGGGCAGACATAGAATCAATATCATCGACACCCCCGGCCATGTTGACTTTACTGTTGAAGTTGAGCGTTCACTCCGTGTACTCGATGGATCTGTAACAGTCCTCTGTGCAAAGGGCGGAGTTGAGCCGCAGTCTGAGACAGTATGGCGTCAGGCAGATAAGTACAGAGTTCCCCGTATGGCATATGTAAATAAGATGGACATAATGGGAGCTGACTTCTACCGCGTTGTACAGATGATGAGGGACAGACTGAAATGTAATGCAGTTCCGATCCAGCTCCCGATCGGATCAGAAGATACATTCAAGGGTATAGTAGATCTCATAGAGATGAATGCTGATGTATATTATGACGACCTCGGCAAGGATATGAGAGTAGAAGAGATACCTGAGGATATGAAGGAGCTTGCAGAGAAGTATCATGCAGAGCTTATCGAGCATGTCGTAGAGCAGGACGAGGAACTTATGATGGCATACCTCGAGGACGGTACAGAGCCTTCTATCGAGGATATCAAGAGAGTGATCCGTCAGTCAACAATTGATAACACAATGGTACCTGTTACCTGCGGTACATCATACCGTAATAAGGGCGTACAGAAGCTGCTTGATGCTATCGTTGACTATATGCCTGCACCGACAGATGTTCCGGCAATCAAGGGTATCAACCCTGAAACTGAAGAGGAAGTTGAGATCGAGTCCAGAGATGACCTTCCGTTTGCAGCACTTGCATTCAAGATCGCAACAGACCCGTTCGTAGGAAAGCTGTGCTTCTTCAGAGTATATGCAGGTATGCTCAATGCAGGTTCAACAGTATATAATTCAACAAAGGATAATTCCGAGAGAATCGGAAGAATCCTCCAGATGCACTCAAACCACAGAAAGGATATCGAGACAGTATATGCCGGCGATATCGCAGCAGCTGTTGGTCTGAAAAATACAACTACCGGTGATACACTCTGCGATCAGAGCCACCCGGTAATACTTGAATCTATGGACTTCCCGGATCCGGTTATCCGTGTAGCGATCGAGCCGAAAACAAAGGCAGGTCAGGAAAAGATGGGTATTGCACTTGCAAAGCTCGCTGAAGAAGACCCGACCTTCAAGGCTTATACGGATGAGGAAACAGGTCAGACGATCATCGCCGGAATGGGTGAGCTTCACCTGGAGATCATCGTTGACAGACTTCTCCGTGAGTTCAAGGTAGAAGCAAACATCGGTAAGCCGCAGGTTGCATATAAGGAAACGATCCGCAAAGGCTCAGATGTTGATGAGAAGTATGCGCGCCAGTCAGGTGGTAAGGGTCAGTACGGTCATGTCAAGATCAGACTGGAGCCGAACCCTGGCAAGGGCTATGAGTTTGTAAATGCTGTAGTAGGCGGCGCGATCCCGAAGGAGTATATTCCGGCAGTAGATGCGGGTATCCAGGGCGCAATGCTCAGCGGCGTACTTGCTAACTATAATGTAGTCGATGTCAAGGTAACACTCTACGATGGATCTTATCATGAGGTTGACTCCTCAGAAATGGCATTCAAGATCGCTGCTTCAATGGCGTTCAAGAGTGGTATGAGAAAGGCTGATCCGGTAATACTTGAACCGATCATGAAGGTTACTGTAACAGTACCAGAGGAGTATATGGGCGATGTAATCGGCGACCTCAACTCCAGAAGAGGTATGATACAGGGTATGGAAGCAGTTGCAGGCGCACAGAGAATCGTTGCAATGGTACCGCTTTCAGAAATGTTCGGCTACGCAACAGATATGCGCTCTAAAACACAGGGCAGAGGTCAGTATGTAATGGAACCAAACAACTATGCTGAGGTTCCGAAGAATATAGCTGACGGAATAATCACAGCTCGTACCAAGAAGGACGACTGATGAAAAATATTTCATAAAAACGCTTGCAATTTGGTCTTATTGCTGATAAAATAAGACCAAGAGCAACGCTTTACAAAATTTATTATTTAGGAGGAAAAATCCAATGGCTAAGGAAAAATTTAACAGAAGTAAGCCGCATGTAAACATTGGTACAATCGGCCATGTTGACCACGGCAAAACTACACTTACAGCTGCTATCACAAAGGTTCTTAACCTCGAGGGCGATGCAGAATTCGTTGATTACGCTAATATCGATAAGGCTCCCGAAGAGAGAGAGCGTGGTATTACAATCAACACAGCTCATGTTGAGTATGAAACAGCAAACCGTCACTATGCTCATGTTGACTGCCCCGGTCATGCTGACTATGTAAAGAACATGATCACCGGTGCTGCTCAGATGGACGGCGCAATCCTCGTTGTATCTGCTGCAGATGGTCCTATGCCTCAGACAAGAGAGCATATCCTTCTCTCCCGTCAGGTTGGCGTACCTTATATAGTAGTATTCATGAACAAGACAGACCAGGTTGACGATGAGGAACTTCTTGAGCTTGTTGAAATGGAGATCCGTGAACTCCTCAGCGAGTATGACTTCCCGGGCGACGATATTCCGATCGTTAAGGGTTCGGCTTATCAGGCACTTTCTTCTGACAGCAAGGATCCGGCAGCTCCTGAGTACGCTTGCATCCACGAGCTTATGAAGGCAGTTGACGAGTATATCCCGACTCCTGAAAGAACAACAGATCTTCCTTTCCTTATGCCTGTTGAGGATGTATTTACGATCTCTGGTCGTGGTACAGTTGCTACAGGTAGAGTAGAGAGAGGTCAGATCAAGGTCGGCGAGGAAATCGAGATCGTTGGTCTTGAGGAAGAGAAGAGAAAGTCAGTTGTAACAGGTCTTGAAATGTTCAGAAAGACTCTTGACTTCGCAGAGGCTGGCGATAACATCGGTGTACTTCTTCGTGGCGTTCAGAAGAACGAGATCGAAAGAGGTCAGGTAATTGCAAAGCCGGGTTCAGTACATCCGCATACAAAGTTCCAGGGTCATGTATATGTACTGACAAAGGATGAAGGCGGTCGTTCAACACCGTTCTTCAGCAACTACCGTCCGCAGTTCTATTTCAGAACAACAGATGTTACCGGCGTTATCAACCTTCCTGAGGGTGTTGATATGTGTATGCCTGGCGATAATGTAGATATGGATGTTGAGCTGATAAAGCCGATCGCTATGGAAGAGGGACTCCGTTTCGCTATCCGTGAGGGCGGCCGTACAGTTGGTTCAGGCGTCGTTGCTAAGATTTACGAATAATTATAACGCACTGTAATGTGAATAATGAGGCTCTGTATGGGTTTTGCCTGTGCAGAGCCTTTTTGTTGCAATTTGTAACGGAATGAGGTATAATTAGTGTGTCGTCAGGAACAAAAGTTATCAGATCAGGAGAGATTCAATATGGCAATTTTTATAACAAAACCCGTTACCTGCCCGAAATGCGCCCAGAATTCGGATACAGCTGTTATGATAAGCGCAAATACTGCTGAGGATGCGGATGTCAGACAAAAAATATTTGATGAAACTATTTTCAGATGGAAATGTAAAAAGTGTGGATTTAGTACAAGATATCAGCACCCGTTTTTATATAATGATATTGACAGGAAATTTATGATCTATCTGATACCTCATGTTGCTCGTCCGAAGGTCGTTGACCAGAAATTGGAGGATGAATTCACCGATATGAGAGATGTCAGGAAAAGAATAGTGCCTGATATCAATTCTCTGAAAGAAAAAATAGCTGTTTTTGAAAGAGGTATTGATGATATGGCTCTGGAGCTTACAAAACTTGCGGTTTCGGATGTTGTGACAAAGGAAACCGGACATAATGTCTATGCAGGCTACTATACCGATATGGATGAGGAAAAAAATTCTATCAGCTTCCAGTTTTTCGTCGGCGGCGATAAACGCTCCTATATCCAGACAACAAGACTCGAAGTCTATAAGCGCTCACGGGATATCGTTAAAAGATACTTCCCAAAGGAAAACAGAAAAATGGGCTTTCTGAATATAGGTATGTCCTGGGCACGGTCTGCTCTTGAAAAATATAAAAGCTCCGGCTCCGGAATAGATAAATAATACCGCTTTTTGCCTTCATTTACTCGTTATTTGCCGGGTTTGAAGATAAATATGAAAAAAATTTTTAAAATTTAGAAATTTTTTAAAAAAACAATAGAAATTGTGGAAGGAATATGTTATAATACTTGTAACCGACTTAGTCGATAAAAAATATTCGGGAGGTAATTTCCAATGGCTAGAAAATGGGTCTATTTGTTCACAGAAGGCGACGCTTCCATGCGTGAGCTTCTCGGCGGTAAGGGCGCTAACCTTGCTGAAATGACCAATATCGGTCTTCCTGTTCCACAGGGCTTTACTATTACTACAGAGGCTTGTACTCAGTATTATGAGGACGGCAGAAAAATCAATGATGAAATTCAGGGTCAGATCATGGAGTACATCGATAAGATGGAAACAATCACCGGTAAGAAATTCGGTGATAAGGAGAATCCTCTCCTCGTTTCCGTTCGTTCAGGTGCCCGTGCATCAATGCCTGGTATGATGGATACAATTCTTAACCTCGGTCTTAATGAGGAAGTTGTTGAGGTTCTTGCTGAGAAATCCGGTAACCCGCGCTGGGCTTACGACTGCTACAGAAGATTTATCCAGATGTTCTCTGATGTAGTTATGGAAGTCGGCAAAAAGTACTTCGAGCAGCTCATCGATAAGATGAAGGAAGAAAAGGGTGTAACTCAGGATATCGAGCTTGATGCTGATGACCTTAAGGAGCTTGCTAACCAGTTCAAGGCTGAGTATAAGGCTAAGATCGGCGCAGACTTCCCGTCTGATCCGAAGGTTCAGCTCATGGAGGCTGTTAAGGCTGTATTCCGTTCATGGGATAACCCGAGAGCTAACGTTTACCGTCGTGACAACGATATCCCGTATTCCTGGGGTACAGCTGTTAACGTACAGTCCATGGCATTCGGTAACATGGGTGATGACTGCGGTACCGGCGTTGCCTTTACCCGTGACCCCGCTACCGGCGAGAAGAAGCTGATG
>CACZEJ010000099.1 GCA_902780115.1 Ruminococcus flavefaciens
CGGGTACTGAGAGCGTTCCCATGATAGCGGCGTTCGGTGCGGCTGTGAAGAAGCTTGCTCCTACCATTTCGGAGCGCTATGAGAAAGTGGGCGGACTTAAAGCCTATCTGCTCGGAAAGCTCGGCGATATGGAGAATGTTACTGTGAATTCTCCCGAGGACGGTTCACCTTACGTGGTGAATATCTCGGCTGTCGGCAAGCGTTCTGAGATAATGCTCCACTTCCTTGAAAGCAAGGAGATATACGTTTCCAGCGGCTCGGCTTGCTCAAAGGGACAGCAGAGCGGAGTTCTCGGACAGTTCGGCATACGCGATAAACGTGCGGACAGTGCGCTGCGTATCAGTATGACTGCCGAGACTACCGAGGAGGAGCTGGATATCTTCTGTGAGGCTCTCCGCGAGGGCTTGGAAAAGGTTAGAGGCTGATATCTGAACAGAGTTTATATGACAAATGTACTTTAAATAGTATATGGGGGCGTGATATAAATTGAGAAAACAATTGACGAGAAATTCTATTTATGATTCCATTGATTATTCTTTGGATAAAAGTATGCCTAAGAAAAGAGGCTTTTTCAAAATTCTTATAGAATATATAAGCGCGTTTTTCTACATTATTTATCTGAGGATAGCTGATCTGAACAGATATATGCTCTTTAAGCGCTGCTGTGAAACGGTGATGAGGATAGATGAGGAAAAGGTACAGGAACGTGTGAAGGAAATTTATCTAAGAGAAAAAGAAGTTTTTTCAGAAGAATATATCGAACGGTTATATAATGACCTTGGAGATAAAATAAACTGACATACAGGAGTAAAAAAATGAAAGAGTTAATACTTGTAAAATACGGTGAAATGGCACTCAAAGGACTTAACAAAAAGACCTTCGAGGATATGCTCATAAAGAACATAAAGCGCAGACTGAAGCCCCTCGGTCACTTCCAGCTGACCAGCGCTCAGTCCACAACATACATCAAGCCGCTCGACGAGGATATCGACCTCAGTGAGGTCGCTGACAGAGTGGGCAAGATATTCGGTATCGCAACCTACTGCCGTGCCTGCGTGTGCGAGAAGGACTTCGAGGACATCTGCAACAAGAGCTATGAGTACCTCGAAGATGTACTCAGCTGCGCAAAGACCTTCAAGGTCAACGCAAAGCGCTCCGACAAGGCATTCCCCATGAAGTCACCTGAGATATGCATGGAGCTGGGCGGCAAGCTGCTGGATAAGTTCCCGCACCTTTCTGTTGACGTTAAGAATCCCGAGGTCACGGTAACTGTTGAGATACGCGACGAGAACGCTTTTGTTCACGCCGAGAATATCAAGGGCGCAGGCGGACTTCCCGTTGGAAGCAGCGGCAAGGCTATGCTGCTCCTTTCAGGCGGTATCGACAGTCCTGTTGCAGGCTATATGATGGCAAAGCGCGGTATCCATATCACCGCTATCCACTATGTTAGCCCCCCGTACACTTCCGACCGCGCTCAGCTCAAGGTGGAGCAGCTCTGCCAGAAGCTTACGGACTACTGCGGCGGCATCGCTTTCTACTGCGTACCGTTCACGGAGCTTCAGGAGGCTATCAAGGATCACTGCCCCGAGGAGTTCTTTACTATTATAATGAGAAGACTTATGATGGAGATAGCTCAGCGCATCGCTGCCAAGGATAACTGCCTTGCTCTTATCACGGGCGAGAGCGTGGGTCAGGTCGCAAGTCAGACTATGGCGGCTATGGTGTGCACGGACGTAGTGTGCCGCATTCCTGTTTTCCGTCTCTGTGTTGGTATGGACAAGACCGAGATAATCGAGACAGCCCGCAAGATCGACACGTTCGATACATCTGTTCTTCCTTATGAGGACTGCTGTACAGTTTTCACTCCCCGTCACCCTAAGGTAAGACCCCAGCTGGCTGACATTGAAAAGGCACAGAACAGCTTTGATTTTGAACCTCTTATACAGAAAGCTGTGGAAAATACAGAGATGAAAGTCTTCAATTATGGAGAATGATTTTAAGTTTTTCACAAAATAAACACATCATTTTTGTGAAAAATCTACTAAAGCAAAGGTGAGTATTTGGTGGTAAGCAGTAAATTTTCCGAATGTCAGACCGAAAAACTTGACAAAACAGTCGCAAATGTTGTAAAATTATTAGAACGGAAGGGTCTGACCATTGCTACAGCTGAAAGCTGCACGGGCGGACTGCTTTCGGAGCTTATAACATCAGTATCGGGTGCATCTGCGGTCTTTGAACTCGGGATATGTACTTATTCCGAAAGGATCAAGACTGAGTTTCTGGGAGTTCCCGCCGAGGTCATACAAGAGTTCGGTGTTGTGAGCGAACAGACTGCTATGAGCATGGTCAGAGGACTGAAAAAATGCTCTGGTGCGGACGTGTGTGTTTCTGTTACGGGTATAGCAGGTCCATCGGGCGGAACTGCTGAAAAGCCTGTGGGAACAGTCTATATCGGCTTCGATATCTGCGGAAGACAGTTTGTAAAACTGCCTGAGCTGTGGAAGTCGGATAATATGAGCAGAGAGCATATCAGAAGATGTGCGGCTGCTTTTGCGTTCGGCATCATTGAAAAAACGCTGATGGAGGCGAATAGTAACTGATGAGCGATAAATTGACGGATACAAGCTCAGAAGCTCAGCGCAGAGCTGAGAAAATAAAAGCGATCAGACGGTCGATACACAGTGAGGCGGAAGTCGCACCTACGACCTATGATAATAAGACTACAGACAGTGAACGCTCTGAGACTATCGCTGACAGGATAAGAAAGGCAAAGGAAAAGAAAAATTCCACTGCCGAGGATATCCTTGTTGAACTGGATCAGGCGATAGCCTTTGAAAAGGCTGAAGCGGCAAGGTTAGCTGCTGAGAAAGCTGCGGCTGATGCGAAGGAAACTGCCAATGCTGTTCCTGATATCTCGGATATCATCAATGAGATCGAGGCTCGCGCACAAGATGAGCTAAGCGAGATCGCTGATGAGATCACCGAGGACTTCTCCGAGGTTTCGGGCAATCCCGAGGGGGAGATACTCGACCTTACCGAGACATCTGAGGAACAGACAGGCGAAGAATTCCCTGAGGTCGCTGAGATCGAAACAGTTATCCCCGACAAGCAGATCTATGAAGCTCCGCAAACCGAGGAGCTGTCTGCTGAAAAGGCTGAGGATACAGTCGTATTCACTCCTGTGAAGCACATACCCGAGAATAGGACACCGTTAAGTGTAAGGACGGAGGAGAATTCTACGGTTCGTGATGCTCTGGAGGCTGAAAGAGCCGAACTTCCGCTGAATAATACAGAGGCTGAGGTTCAGGGCGACACTGTTAAACCACATAAAAAAAAGAAAAAGAAGAAAAAATCACTTAAAGAGCGCTTTCTCGGCTTGTTCCCTCAGAAGGGAGACAGCATGGGCGAGTGCATAAGAAAAGTGGTGTTTCTCTGTTCTATCATCGCTATAGTTGTCTGCAGTTATCTGGTAGGAAGCTACTACTATGACCGCTGGGCAAGCAAGCGAAAGACAGAGGAGATCATCGGTATCTACGAGATATACGATAATACTCCGCCCCATGTCGAGGAAGTTAAGGACGAGGGCGATAAGAGAAAGAAATATTCGGGTATGCTAGACGGCGCCCGTAAACTCTACGATCTCAATCATGATATCGTCGGAGTTATCACTATCCCTGATACACCTATTAATAATCCTGTTTTGCAGGCTGAGGACAACGTTAAGTACCTTAACAAGAAGTATGACCTCACCGATAACATTGCAGGTGAGATATTCCTCGATTACCGCAATCACTTCGACGAAGTGGGCGAGGACGGATATCTCAAAGTTCCGAATTCGGATAATCTGGTTATCTACGGACATAATATGCTGGACGAGCAGATGTTCGGTAGCCTTAAATACTACGCATGGAGAGAAAATTATTACGGTGAACACCCGATAATCTATCTCAATTCCAACTATGAAAGATACACATATAAAATATTTGCATTTTTCATTCTTGATGCCGAGGACGAGACTGATACAAAGTTTGACTGCTGGAATACTCTGGACTTTGCCAATGAAAAAGAGTTCTATGATTATGTGAACGAGGCTAAGCGCAGATCTATCAGGCTGAATAATGTTGACGTTAAGTACGGCGATCCGCTCATCACACTTTTTACTTGCAATACAAGCCTTCCTGATGATGAAAGAGGTCGTCTTATCATAATGGCAAGACAACTCAGAGAGGGTGAGGACCTGCTTGCCGGTACGCAGGACAGCGTTGCGAATACCAATATCAAGTGGCCTACTATCTATTACGAAGAACACCCTAATGAAATGTATGATCCTAATCAGGAGTTCACTCCTTACGGATAATTGGAGGCAAAAGACAAGCGATGAGCAAAAAAGCAAAGATCATTACAGCCTGCGCCGCTTGTGCGGTCGCTCTGGGACTCGGTTCGTATGTGCTCCTTTTCAATAAGAATAAGGAGGATATTTTAGTACCCGACAACACTAAGGAAACAGTCACAGCTGCTACCGAAGCTGTTGTTGAGCTCCCTGATGACTGGGCTGATAAGTACGGATATTCTCCGTCAGCTGCGGGAATGACGGCGAGAGCCAAGTCGCTCCTGCGCATAAGTAAAGATGTTGTCGGCTGGGTTCAGCTCGACAATACCATGATGGATTATCCTGTCGTTCTCGACCCGGGTGAGGTCCAGGAGAACGACCCTTACTACGGTCCTGATTATTATGTTCCCGATGATTATTACCTCAACCACGATATCGACAGAAGCTACCGCATGGAGGGCTCTATATTTGCCGATTACTGCAATTTTATCGGCAGCGACGATACGCAGCTCTCAGATAATCTGGTGCTTTACGGTCATGCGATGTGGGACGGGTCTATGATGGGGGATCTAAGAAAATACCGTATAAATCCTGAGTTCTATTACTCAAGTCCCTTTATAAAGTTTAGCTCTAACTACGGGGACTATGATTATGTTATCTTCACATACCTCATTACGCCGGGAAGTTACAATGCTACGGATTTCCACTACTGGCAGATGGAAGATTTAAATACAGAGGAAGATTTCAATTTCTACATCGACTGCTGCAAGCGCAGCCAGATGATAGATACAGGGGTCGATGTGAAGTACGGCGACAAGCTCATGACGCTCTCTACCTGCTATGCGGACGAGGATAATTCCCGCTTCATAGTCGTGGCAAGAAAGCTCAGAGAGGGCGAGGTCGCAGGAGACTTAAAAACGATCCAGCACACAGAAGCTTATGATCAGGCTCATAAAGATAAAGAAGAAGCCTGAAGACGTTTTTGCTGCCAATGTGCAGCAGTGAGCTGACCTTATGTTTTTAAAAGGAGATTGTTATGAAAATGCAGAAAATGCTTAAACGAGCAGCAGCTGCGGCTTCGGGAGTCCTCGTGCTCTCAAGTGCGACAAGTATGGCTACTGCGGACAGCTCCACGACGGAGGAAACTACTGCCGTGACTGCTTCAGCAGAAGAAAATACTACAGCTGCGGAAACGGAAGCGGCTTCGGCAGGCACTGCTGATAAAGCAGAAAATGAGCAGAATATACCTGAGGATTGGGTAAAAGCTGATGTGAGTGAGTACGATTCAAGCCTTACGCTTATCAGTTATGAACTTGCTACGCCTGAAATGGCTAAAGTCGGCGAAACAGCTGATCCATATGCAGGCCTTTCTGAGGAGGAGCGCAAAGCCCTTGAGGAAAATATTGCGAAAAAGAAAAATGCCCTCAAAAAGGGTACACCTACTCTTTCAAAAAATGCCGCAAAGAGCAGAAGTAAAGAGCCAACTGCTGTTGAACTGAAAACTTCAGGCGCTTTTGTCGGTGATATTCCTGATTCACAGCCGGGACCTGAGGTGAATGCTCAGCCGGGACAGTTCGCGTTCGTGACCTACGGTTGGGGACACGGTGTCGGCATGAGCCAGAACGGTGCCAATTTCTACGCTGCTTATGCAGGCTGGACTTATCAGGATATCCTGTTCCACTATTACCCGGGAACATACCTTATGAATACAGGTATGACCGATGAGGAGGAGCTCACCATTGCTCACCAGCCTGCGGGCGATACCCTCAAGGTCGTATCTGAGATCGTAAACCGCGAAGTGGGAGGAAGCTTCTCTTACGAAGCTATCAAGGCTCAGGCTGTTGCTGTATATACTTATATAAAATATAACGGCGACGATTCGAGAGACCTCAGAGGCAAGGCTAATCCGCCGCAGATCGTTATTGATGCCTGCGAGGAGGTACTTGGCGAGGCACTCTACTTCGAGGATAACTATGCTTTGACTGTGTTTTCTGCTTCGAGCGGCGGATGCTCAGCTAATTGCTACGAGGTCTTCTATGCGGATTATCCGTACCTCAGAAGTGTACCGAGCGATTACGATGCTGCATTTGACCCTCACTGGGGAACAGTTACATATATGGACGCGGCAACTGTGAAGAAAAAGCTGGAAGCAGCTTATCATATCACCCTTTCCGATGATCCCGACAACTGGATACAGCCTGTATATTCAGAAGAAACAGGCTATGTCACAGAGGTCTCCATCGACGGACAGACTACCGCAAAGGGCTATCCGTTCTCAATGATGATGGGACTTAAATCATCAAAATTCAATCTTACATATACAC
>CACZEJ010000100.1 GCA_902780115.1 Ruminococcus flavefaciens
TGAATTGATGATTTTGCAGGGGCGGATATTATCCGCCCCTGCACGATTTAAGAAAAAAATAAAATTAAAATTCACCCATTGACAAACCTGTCCATGTATGATATAATATTCAAGTATCGTGTGTAAGCACTTTACTATTATTATCCTTGCCCGCAGTTGGTTGTCGGGCATGATCCCAGAAGGAGGTGTGCTAAATGGCAAAGGTATCCGCTAAGTATGAAGTAATGGTTGTTTTCAGCCTCAAGAACGGCGAGGAGCCTATGAAGGCTCTCGTAGAAAAGTTCAAGGAGAGAATCGAGCGTCACGCTGAAGCTGTTGAAGTCAACGAGGATTGGGGTAAGCGCAAGCTTGCATATCCTATCGAGGACGAGACAGAGGGTTACTATGTGATCTATACATTCCAGTCACAGCCCGATTATCCTGCTGATCTTTCAAGACGTCTCAACATCACAGACGGCGTTCTTCGTTCACTCGTAACAGTTGTTGAATAATTCTACTTCATTATTTAGGAGGCGGTCAGATGAATAAGGTTATTTTAATTGGAAGGCTAACTGCCGATCCTGAACTCAGACAGACTCAGAGCGGTATCGCTTCATGCAGATTCACTGTGGCTTGCGACAGAAAATTCGCAGATAAGAACACAGGCGAAAGACAGGCTGATTTCATCAGCTGTACAGCATGGAGACAGACTGCTGAGTTCGTTTCCCGTTATTTCAATAAGGGCAAACTCATCTGCGTTGAGGGCAGCCTCAGAACTGGCAGCTATCAGGACAGAAATCATTCTGATGTAACTCATTACACCACTGATGTTTTCGTTGATAATGTCGAGTTCGTAGGCGGAAAAAATGAGAGCGGCGGCAACGGCGGCGGTTATCAGAATAACGGCGGCTATAACGCTCCTCAGAACAATTACAATAACAATTATTCCGCTCCTCCACAGCAGGCAGCTCCTCAGCAGCCAGCTGCTAATGACAGTATGTCTTACGGCAACCTCAGCGATTTTGAGGAAATTCTCAGTGACGGCGACGTTCCGTTCTGAGTAGGTTAACTTTACTTTATTACGATAGGAGGAAAAGTCATGGAAAAGGAAAGAAATTCCCGTCCCTCGAAGAAACCACGCAAGAAGGTTTGTATGTTCTGTGCTGACAGAATCGAGAAAATTGATTACAAGGATCTCGCTAAGCTCAGAAAGTGCATGACCGAGAGAGCTAAGATTCTTCCAAGACGTGTTACAGGCACTTGTGCTTACCACCAGCGTGAGCTTACAGTTGCTATCAAGAGAGCAAGACACATCGCTCTGCTTCCTTACATCAGCGACTAATCATAAAAATTCAAGGGAGGCGTTTTGCCTCCCTTTTTGCATATCCGTATGTAAACGCTCCTTACGGCATCTATGAAGGAGCGTATCATGGGGTCTAACGGTCCGCGCGCTGTACGGCGAATTCCTCGTCGTTGCGGAAAAGCAGTGATATACACCATACCGCCGATATCGCTACAAGGATATAGACCGCACGGCTCAATACGCTGTCAGTACCGCCAAAAAGCCAGCCGACCATGTCAAATTCAAATATACCGACCAGTCCCCAGTTTATTCCTCCGATTATAAGAAGAATAAGCGCAAGTTTGTCCCACATATTGAGTACACCTCTTTATTCGGGTTTTTGACGCATTCCGCGCCACACCACTGACCGCGGCTCTATCCCCGCGTTTCATTGGTACAATGCTATTATCACCGCATAATTCTCGTTTATACATTTTTTAAGGAGAAAATTATGGAATATCAAATCATATCTCTTTTCGCTCCCGATAAGATCAACTTGAAGCTCTGTGCCGTGATCGCCGCAGCTCTGCTCCTGCTCATACTGTATATATGCGTCCATTTCAGCAAGGGCAAGCGCAAAGGCAGAGCTGCCGAGAAAAAAGTGGCAAAATTTATTAAAAAATTAGGCAAGAAAGATCATATCAGGATCATTAACAACGCCTATCTCCCCCTCTATAACAAAGCCTGCGAGGTCGATCACCTTGTATTCGGCCGCTTCGGAGTTCTCGTCGTGGAGACTAAAGGCATCTCGGGAAAGGTCTCAGGCAGCGGCAAGAACCTCACCCATACCATCGGAAGCAAGACCCATAAGTTCTACAACCCTCAGCTCCAGAACAAGACCCATATCGACAACGTTGTCCATCACCTCAAAAAAGGCGGCTTCGAGAAAACTCCTGTAAACGGCGCAGTAGTATTCTCGGCTAACGATATCGAGTTCCCGTCCGATATCGGAATGGACATGGACGGTCTTGAAAAGTTATACAAGTCCCTCCGCGATGCAGGCTGCAATCAGGATATACTGTATAACTACTTCAAGGATATGCAGGTCAGAAATCCCCTCAAAAAAATGTGGATACGCACCCGCAAGAAAAACGACTGACACCTGTCACAAAAGGAGTTTACTATGAAAAAGAAAAGGTTCATCGCACTGGCAGCAGCAGCGCTCATTTCCTTTCCCTCTGCGCTCTGCACAAACACTTTCCCACAGACAGCAGATGCCGTCAACATCAGCTCTGTCACCTTCACAAACTTCGACAGCCGCGTAAATGGCGGCGAACCTATCCGCGGTGTCGATATCTCGTCCATAATCTCCCTTGAAGAAGCAGGCGTGAAATTCTACGACGATCACGGCAGAGAACAGGACCTCTTCAAGACCCTCGCCGACCACGGCGTGAACTATATCCGTGTTAGGATATGGAACGAGCCTAACGACGGAAACGGTCATACCTACGGCGGCGGTCACTCCGACCTCGATACGGCGGCTAAAATAGGCAAAAGAGCCGCTCAGTACGGTATGAAGCTCCTCGCCGATATACAGTATTCCGACTTCTGGGCAGACCCTGCAAAACAGTCCCGCCCTAAATACTGGCAGCCCCATGACCACAACAAGCTCAAGGGCGAGATATACAACTGGACATCATGGGTCGTAAAATATCTCACTGAAAACGGCAGTGACATCGGCATGGTTCAGATAGGCAACGAAACAGAATGCTTCTTCTGCGGCGAAAAGGATATGTATAAGATATGTGACCTTTTCTCCAGTGGAGAGAAAGCTGTTCGTGACTTCGATAAGAATATCCTAATAGCTCACCATTTTGCCAACGCCGGAAACGGTCATTTCGGCTGGTATGCGCAGGTCATGAACGAGTGCAAACTGGATTACGATATATTTGCCTGCTCATATTATTCCTACTGGCACGGCTCTCTCGATAATCTCAGAAACACCCTTACCGACATCGGCAACAAATACAATAAGTATGTCATGGTCGTCGAGACTGCCTATCCATACACTGACGACGACGGCGACACTTTCGGCAACAGCGTAAGTTCAAGCTCCAGCGGCTGTGAACTCAAATATGACATATCCGTTGAAGGACAGGCTAAAGCTATAACAGATGTTTTCCAGACTATAGCTAACTGCAACGGTCACGGCATCGGTGTTTTCTACTGGGAGCCTGCATGGCTGGGAGTTCCCGATATTTCGTGGGAACAGCAGAAGCAGCTCTGGGACAAGTACGGATCAGGCTGTGCAACTATCTACGCTAACGACTACGATCACGATGTAACAGCATCAGGCGGTTCTTCATTCGATAATCAGGCGCTTTTCGACTTCCACGGCAAGCCGCTAGAGTCACTTGATGTCTTCTTGAATATCTATCCGCAGAAGAAGCCTGTAGTGACTACCACTTCCACGACTACAACCGCTACCACTACAACTATGACTACCACTGAGCCTGTGCGCACAAAGGATATAGTTCTCGGTGATGTCAACAGCGACGGCGTTATCGACGTATTTGACGTTGTGGCACTGAGAAAGGCTGTATTAGCAGGAAACAAGTCCCACGAGCTTGATCTCAACGGCGATAATGAGGTCGGTATCGCAGACCTTGTGAAGCTCCGGCGCTATATCTTAGGATATGCCGACAGCGACCTCACATACAAAACAATTATCGTAAAATAATAGCAAAGCCGCTGCAATTGCAGCGGCTTTTTATAAAAACGGGCTGCAAAAAGCATCCCATACAATTTCACTTCAAAATAATATTTGCGATATCCTCAGGTTTTTCCGCAATGCAGTCCGCTCCCTCGGCTTCAAGCTCAGCGCGTCCGCGGAAGCCCCATGCGCAGCCGATACACTCGATACCTGCGTTCTTTGCGGTCTGAACATCAACATTGCTGTCACCTATCATATACACACGGTTCTCAACGTCGGGCAAAGCCGCAAATATCTCCACAAGTATTGCTATATCAGGCTTTGTGGGGCGATAGTCAACTCCGCCCAGTACTTTGATGAAATCTATATCGGGAAGGAGCTCCTCAACGATCTCCCTTGCCACGTCTTCAGGCTTGTTGGTAGCCACAGCAAGCACAACTCCGCTGTTTTGCAGCTTCTCCAATGTCTCCTTCATGCCGTCATAAAGCCTGGTCTTATCAAGGTAATGCTCCGAATAATAGGCTTTGAAAAGCTTATGGAGCTCCGCAGCCTTGTCCTTTTTATCCTCGGGAAGTGCCCTTTCACAGAGCTTCTTAGCGCCGTTGCCGACCATCTGCTTGTATGCGGTGTAGTCATGTGTTGGACAGCCCAGCTTTTCAAGCCCGTAGTTCACCGCGTCGCCCAGGTCGCAGATAGTATCGGCGATAGTTCCGTCAAGGTCAAATACAGCCGTTATCATAGCTTCACTCCCCTATCAGTCCGCGTATCTGTTCGGGTGTAAACACATACTCTTTGCCGCAGAAATGGCAGCTTACCGAGGTATCCTTTCCCTCGTCGGCTATGGACTTCAACTCGTCCTTGCCGATACTGATAAGCACCTTTTCCGTGCGCTCGCGGCTGCAATCACATTTATATACAGGGTGAGCCGTATCAAGTACATTCGGGTCAAGTCCGTCAAGGAGCATATTCGCTATCTTCTCGGGAGTTACGCCCTCATCGAGCATCTGAGATACAGGACGTATCTTTGCCACATTCTTCTCGATGATGTCTATGCACTTCTCATCTGCAAACGGGAGAAGCTGCACAAGGAAGCCGCCTGCTGCCTTTACTGTAAGGTCGGGATTTACAAGGACTCCAAGGCTGCATACTGTTGGTATCTGCTCGCTGGTCGCGTAATAGCTTGCGATATCCTCGGCTATCTCGCCCGAAACCAGCGGTATAACGCCTACATACGGCTCTTTCAGTCCCATATCCTTGACAACGGACAGCGTACCGTCCCTGCCCACTGCGCCGCCTACGTCAAGTTTTCCCTGCGCATTCAGCGGAAGCTCCACAACAGGATTGTTCACGCAGCTCTTGACATTTCCGCGGCTGTCTGCAACTGCCACCAGCTGTCCCGAGGGACCGCCGCCGTCCACACGCAGAGTAACGCTGTCATCATCGCCCTTGAGCATATAGCCCATAAGAGAAGCTGCCACAGTAAGTCTTCCCAGACCTGCTGTTATTACTGCCGATGTCTTATGTATGCGCTCTATCTCCGAAACGATGTCCTTCGCGTCAAGAACCTCCGCGAAAGCTGAACCGTCGGCAGATATTGCCCTGTATAAATTTCCCATTTCACTTATCCTTCCTGAAAGGTTTATATAAAGTATCCGCTCAGATAGTCTGACCGTTTCTGATACATCTTGCCGCATAAACTATGCGCTGTGAATCAGCCTTCGGCGGTTCAAGGGTATCATCTCCGTACTTGCCCAGCAGCTCAAAGCCGCTCTCCCTGAGCAGACGTTCAATATCCTCTTCGCTGTACGCTTTTTCCGAAAAGCCGTCAGAGCTTCGTGAATACATACCGTTTTCCTCAAGCTCGAAGAATTCCAGCTCCATTTTCACTTCAAGGGTATCCTCGTCAAGAGTGTTCTCCCAGACGCAGTAAACGTGCTCTGTCTCATACGTAAAGGTGTTGTTTGCAAGTATCTCCCGATGCTTGTAGGGAGTATTCACGTCAAATATGAACAGTCCGTCCTGCTCCGAGAAGAAAGCAACTCCCTCAAATACCCTGCGCACATCATCGAGGCTTGCAAGGTGGTTTATACTGTCCAGTGCACAGATAGTGATATCCACTGTACCGAACATATCCAGCCTGCGCATATCCTGACAGAGGTACTGTATATTAAGTCCGCTGTCGAACTTCTTGTCGAGAGCTATCCCAAGCATCTCATCGGAATTGTCAACGCCGATAACATCGTACCCGAGACCTGCCATGACCTCGGCTATACTTCCCGTGCCGCAGGCAAGATCAAGGAGGATATTATCCTTCGTTTTTTTGAAGCGTTGAATTATGCCGTGGAAGTATTCTCCACGGCATTTATAATCAATATTTGCGGTAAGCTCATCATAATACCGCGCAAAAGCACTGTATCCGCTCATTTCTCGATCCTTTTCATTAAGTCAGCCGAAAGCAGTACCGCTGCACTTATTCTTCTTCATGAGGTATCTCGG
>CACZEJ010000101.1 GCA_902780115.1 Ruminococcus flavefaciens
CTTCATCTTTTTCCTGCTGACGGGATTTTTCTAAAAATTCCATATCTTCCTTGTCAATTTCATGTATGGAATCTTCATTCAATGCACCTATTCCGACAAGTATTTCAACAGCTTTATCATAGTATGCTATCGGAACACAAAATGCAGGGGCTGCTGGAAGCTGTTCATGCTCAGGAGGCTGTCGGCGGATATTTCTGAGCTCAGATAGATATTGCCGTCCTTGGGGACAGTTACGTCAACATTTACAACAGCGTCGTCAACGCCCGGGAATGCTTCGTAGCAGTCGTGGATAGTGCCGTTGTTGTTGTAGTCGTGGAGGTATACCTTTGTATCGTCGTAGTTAACGGTATAATCGAAAGGCTTGTAGTACTCCTTAGGTATGATCGGAACAGTAGTATAATCGGCAGTATTTCCTGTCATTGCGCTGAGGAAGTTGTTAAGGCTGTTGAACGGGTTGTCATTTCCGAGACCTGAGAGGATCAGGATATCGTCGTCAGCCATATAGCCGATATTGAGAGCGTTGGGGTTCTCGTAAACGTCGATAGAAGCAGGAACGTCGTCGTCCTTCTTGTAAGATGTTGTGTAGATCTTCTCGTAGGAAGAATCTACCATTGAGCCGACATTTGTTCTGTTTGGATCATCGAGCACGTACTTGATGCCGAGGATAGAGTCCGCAACAGGGTTGCAGCCCTCATACTTCGACTCGAAGCTCTGAGTGAAGTAACCCATAGTCTCGATGAAGTTGATAGCTCTTGCGTTCATTACCGAGCTTGAATGTGAGATACCCTTGAGACCGTAAGCCAGATCGTCGTTTACCATACGTGAGAATGTCTTCTCAGCACGGTAGAAGCCGCCGTCGTGTTCTTCGAGCTCCTTTACGATGTCGGGAGCGCACATGATCTCGGTGTAGGTGCTCTTGTCAGAGTTTCCTACTTCCTTGAATATCTTTCTGAACGAGTCGTAGCAGTTATAGCCTGTCTCGAAGAAGATAAGACCTGCCATAACGACTGTTATAGCGTTCTTGGCTTTCTGTGTTCTTGAGTGGCTGTAGAGATAAACGCCTGTAAGATATACAGCGGCGAGTATCAGACCGAAAGCGATAGTACCAAGCCAGAGCTCGTCCCAGCTGTCTGGGGAGTGCTCCATCTTGTCCTTGTAAGGGAAGATAGCAACGTACTTGTACTTGCTCTCGTTGTAGTTGAATTTCTTCATCATGCCGCAGAATATAGCGGAAAGACCGCCGATGACCGCAGCTGATATGCCTGTGCTGAGCGCTGTGAGCTTATATCCGTCAAGATTTGAGAATATCTCTGCTGCCATTGAAACGAGAACGAATGAGAGCAGGAACGAATATCTGTAAGGGAGCCAGTTAGGATCCTGACCGCCGTGCCAGAGCATATTGATCGGCTTTACGTACATACTGAACAGAAGTGCGAACATAAGGAAGCCGTATCCTATCTTGTTGTTGGTCTTTATCTTCTTGTTCATGAAGAACAGCGGGATAAGCACGAATGTGAGCACACCGCAGTATATCTCAGGTCTGCCGTAGAAGCGGGTTCCCTCATCAACATTTACGGAGTAATACTGGTTCGGGAGCAGACATGGGACGAGCTCGATAGGATTGAACATAGCCCTGTAGCTGTAATCAGGCACGGAGAAGTCGAACTTACCGAGTGCGAGAGCGTTGTAAACAGGGAGTATCATAATGACGCTGCACAGGATAACAACAACTGTGGAAACGCCCATGATGCCGACAGTCTTTGCGTAGTCCTCGAAGCCCTTGAACTTGCGCTTTGTGCCGAAGAAGAGATAGTAAACGAAGTAGATAGCGATGAATATAGCTATCATGAAGCCGATGTAGAAGTTTGCAACGAACATTATCGCAGTCGGGATAATGTAGTTGAGCTTTCTTCCGTCGTCAACGAGGTATTCCACACCGAGTATTATGAGCGGAAGGAATACAGGGCCGTCGATCCACATAGGGTCGATGAGCTGGATAACGACATAAGCCATCATAGCATACATCGTTGAGAACATCAGTGACTGGAGCGGCTTGAGCTTCTTGGACTTCTGTGCGTACATACAGAAAGTAAGTCCTGCTGCGCCGACCTTAGCCATCTGCATTATCATAACGCTTTCAAGGATCATCTTCCTCGGAAGGATCATGACGATGAGAGTGAACGGACTTGCCAGATAGTATCCTATGATACCCATGAAACCGCCCGAAAGGTTACGGCTCCAGCTGTAGAAAGCACTTCCGTCACCCCAGAATGCATCTCTGAGTGATTCAAAGTAGTAAATGTACTGACCGTTCAGGTCGAGTGTGAGCACCGAACGTTCACCGAACGGATAAACATCAAAGCAGATGTATGACACGAATGTCAGCAGAAAAGGTACGATGAAAGCGACTACATAGTATAGCGGCTTGAATTTCTGACCCCTCTTCTCGGCTATGATGTCCGCGGCAGTCATATCAGGTTTGATGCTGCCGATCTTGTTGCGGGCAGAGACTGATTTAGTCTTGGTACCCGTAGCTTGTGACTTAGCCAATTTTGTTCCTCCTTTTGATTCGGGCAGTAAAGCCATAATACCCGATTTTATACTATTTTCTATTATACTACAAATCATTTGTGTTTGCAATAGTTAAATTTATCTGTCATGATAAAATGCTCGGGAACGCACCCCTGAAGAAATTTTTTTCGCAAAAAACTGAGAGTTTTTCGACCCTCGCACGTATAATATATGGGAAGGTATGAGCACAGGCGCGAAAATGGCAAATATCGCAGCATATATTGTTGAGAATGCACAAAATTATAGGTTGATTTGATAACTTGTTATAAATATTCTTAGAAAAGCATTGACGGCGACTATTTAAAGTGTTATAATGAAAACGTTATGAGCCTGTTACAGGACTTATACTTATATATAATATTTAATAAGGAGATACATAATAGTGGGAAAATATTTCGGAACTGACGGATTCAGAGGTACAGCAAATGAAAACCTTACAGCAGACCATGCTTATAAAGTAGGACGTTTCCTCGGCTGGTATTACGGCGAACTCAAAAGAAGGAGCGGTTCAGATGAAGCTCCGCGCATAGTTATCGGCAAGGACACACGCCGTTCAAGCTATATGTTTGAGTATTCATTGGTAGGCGGACTTACTGCATCGGGAGCTGATGCTTACCTCCTTCACGTCACAACTACTCCCTCAGTAGCATATATTTCAAGAGTTGACGGATTTGACTGCGGTATAATGATCTCGGCGAGCCACAACCCTTACTACGATAACGGTATAAAGCTCATCAACGGACAGGGCGAGAAAATGGAAGACTCTGTTATCGAGCTTGTTGAAGCATACCTCGACGGCAAGCTCCACGCTTTCGATAAGGACTGGGACGAAGTTCCTTTCGCTCACGGCGAAAAGATAGGCAAGAGCGTTGACTATATCTCGGGAAGAAACCGCTATCTGGGCTATCTCATATCACTTGGTATGTATTCGTTCAGAGGCAAGAAGATAGGACTTGACTGCGCAAACGGTGCTGCATGGAACATTGCAAAGTCCGTATTCGACGCTCTCGGCGCTGAGACATACGTTATAAACGCAGAGCCTACAGGCATAAACATCAACAACAACGCAGGCTCGACACATATCGAGAACCTCCAGAAATTCGTGGTCGAAAAGGGGCTTGACGCAGGCTTTGCATACGACGGCGATGCTGACCGCTGTCTCTGCGTTGACGAGCTCGGCAACGTTATCACAGGCGACCATATCCTCTATATCTACGGCAGATATATGAAGGAGCGCGGAAAGCTCATAAACAATACAGTCGTTACCACGGTAATGTCCAATTTCGGACTCTACAGAGCATTCGACGAGATAGGTGTTGACTACGCAAAGACCGCAGTCGGCGACAAGTACGTATACGAGTACATGAAGGAGCATGACTGCTGCATCGGCGGCGAACAGTCGGGACACATCATCTTCTCGAAGTACGCTTCCACAGGCGACGGTATCCTCACCAGCCTGAAGATAATGCAGGTAATAATGTCACGCGAGAAGAAGCTCAGCGAGCTTGCAGCACCTTTCAAGGTATATCCGCAGGTGCTCGAGAACGTCAAGGTCAAGGACAAGGCTGCTGCACAGGCTGACCCCGATGTGCGCGCAGAAGTTGACAAGGTTGCGGCAGAGCTCGGTGATTCGGGAAGAATACTCGTTCGTGAGAGCGGTACAGAGCCTCTCGTAAGAGTAATGGTAGAAGCTCAGGACGAGGCTGTATGTCACGAGCTGGTAGACAGAGTGGTCAACGTTATCAAGGCGAAGGGTCATACATTATAATAGTATATCATATCAGGCTCTCTGCGGCAGGTGCTGCGGAGAGCCTTTCGTCATTTTGCAAATGGAGAAAAAGGCTATATATTGAAATTTAAGTAATTATATAAAATTTGACATAACTATTGACGACGTGAATTATTAGTGATATAATGATTATTACGGCGTGTTATGCCGTAATACGATATAATACAGACAAATCGGAGGTTAAAATGGCTAAAAGTAATGAGCGTAATCTCAACGTTACGATTAAAAATCAGGAAGATAAAAACGATATAATAATATCTATCTCAGGTATTTTCAAGAATCTCAGACGATTGCTCGCAATATGGCTCGTTGCCTGTATCGCAGCAGGTGTCCTCGGCGTTGCTCTTTCAGCTGTCATTTCTTTCTCGAAGAAAACTCCCGCAAGAGCTCTCATAAGCTTTACATACAGCGGCATCGAGAAGGGACTTGACCCTAAGGGACGCAAATTCGATGTGAATTCCATGAAGAACCCTATCGTCATCGAAAAGGCGCTCACAGAGCTCGGCATCGACCTCGATAATATAGAGAAGGTAAGAGCTAACATCTCTTTCGATTACAAGATCCCCGAGGATGCTTACGATAAGCTCACAGCCTATAACAGCGTTATGGACAAGGCAACAACAGGAAGCCTTTCCGCTGCACAGGCTATGCTCGATGTAACTTACTATCCTACACAGTTCACTATCTACTTTGACTTCGGCAAGGCAGGCTTCGACAGAAAAACAGGTGTTGAGGTACTGAATACGCTCCTTGAACGCTACCGTGACTATTTCTACGAGCAGTACGGCTATAACGAGCCTCTCGGAACAGCTGTAAATGTTGCTGATTATCAGGACTATGACTACGCTCAGCAGGTAGACCTTTTCAGAAATTCACTGAGAACAGTCAGAAATTACCTCGCTTCACTCGCAAAGGACGACAATACAACATTCCGTTCAAGCGTTACAGGCTACACATTCAATGACCTTTCTGAATATGCAAAGACAGTCGGCAGCATCGACCTCGACAGAATATCATCTTATATCTCTGTAAACAACGTTACAAAGGATAAGGATTCCGCACTTGCTTACTACAACTACAGAATTGAGAACCTCAAGCGCGACGAGAACGAGTACAAGGAAAGACTTGCTTCCGTTGAGGCTTCCATAACTCAGTACGAAAAGGATACTATCCTTATCTTCGGCAACGGTACAGAGGGTACAAATACAGAGTCATCAACTCACTCGGAGCAGTATGACTCACTGTTCAGACAGAAGACCTCAGTTGAGGCTGCTCTTGCACAGACAAGACAGGATATCAACTTCTATGAGTCAAGACGCAACGCTCTCCAGAACAACACAAACAGTTCAAAGGGCAATATCGAAAAGGTAGAGAAAGATATCGAGGCACTTAGCAAGAAGGTCGAGAATATCGTTTCACTCACAGAGCAGACTGCTAACGATTACTACGAGAACGTTCAGTTCGCACACGCATATAACGTTCTTATCCCTGCAACAAGATCAGTTGGAGCAGGTCTCACAGATGCAGTCAAGAACGCTGTAAAGCCGCTCATCGTTGTTGAGCTTCTTATATTTGTTATTTATATGATCGCTGCATTCATCAATTCTCTCAAGGAAGCAAATTCCAAGAAGAAGGTCTTCGCATCAGATGATGATGACGACGAAGAAGTGACCCTCGACGAGCTCGTTGATGTTATCGAAGAGGAAGCAGCTCCCGAAAATACTGCAAAAACCGCAAAGCCCGCAAACAATAACAATAAGAAAAAGAAGAAGTAATGTCTTCATAAATAAGCAGCGCCCGAAGGTCATCAAGACTTTCGGGCGTTTTCGTTTGTCCGGCTCAATGTTAAATCCACGTTAAACTATGACTGAAATTATTGACTTACGGTGCTATCCTGATATAATAATAATTGGAGAAATAAATAGTATAAAAAGTAGGAGAAAAGTTATGGAGGAATTTTCAATCTTTAATATCTTCACGCTTCTCGGCGGACTCGCCTTCTTCCTGTACGGTATGAACGTAATGTCTACAGGACTTGAAAAGCTCACAGGCGGAAAGGCTTGGAATGGGAATCACCATTGCGATACAGTCATCGTCGGCAATGACGGTAATGCTGGTGGGTTTCGTTAACTCAAGCATAATGACTCTTGAACAGACTATAGGTGTTTGCTTCGGCTCTGATATCGGAACTACACTTACTGCATGGATACTCAGCCTTGCAGGAGTTGACGGAAAGAATCCGTTTATCAAGATGCTCAAACCATCGTCATTTGCACCGCTTGTCGCACTTGTGGGTGTAATAATGATAATCGGTGCAAAGAAGAATAAGAAGAAGGACATAGGACGTATTCTTGTTGGATTTGCTATTATCATGACGGGAATGACACTTATGTCAGACGCAGTTTCACCACTTGCAGATTCACCTAAATTCCAGAATGTCCTCACAGCATTCAAGAACCCTATCCTCGGTGTACTTGTGGGAGCAGGATTTACAGGCATAATCCAGAGCTCGGCAGCTTCTGTCGGTATATTACAGGCGTTTTCACAGACAGGTGCGCTGACATATGGTATGGCACTTCCAATAATAATGGGACTTAATATCGGTACTTGTGTAACAGCTCTTATTTCGAGTATCGGAGTAAATAAGAATGCTAAGCGAGTTGCTTGTATACACATTCTTATAAAGGTTCTGGGAACACTTATACTCCTTCCTGTTTCGATGATACTTGAAAGTGTGATTCAGCTCAGTATATTCGATCAGACGGTCGGATATGTAGGAATTGCGGTTATGCATTCTATATTCAATATTGCGACAACAGTTATACTTCTGCCGTTCTCGAATCATATCGTAAAGCTTTCAAAGTTCATAATCAAGGAAGACAGCAGCGAGGAAGTAAATACGAAAAAAACAATTACAGGACTGGACGATATCCTTCTGAAGACTCCTGCCGTAGCTGTTCATACCTGCTTATCGGCTACTTCACAGATGGCGGAGCTCACAAGAGAGACCATCATCATGGCATTGAAGCTCCTTGTGAACTATGACAGCGAGGTCTGCGATACAGTCATCGAGAACGAGGACATAATCGACGACTTTGAGGACAAGATCAACAGCTACCTGATAAAGATAGCAAAGAGCAGTGTTACAGGCGCGGACAGCCGAAGTGTATCGAAGATGATGCACTGTGTCGGCAACTTTGAGCGTATTTCCGACCATGCGGTAAACCTTGTGGAGTCGGCACAGGAGATACACGAAAAGGGTATCAACTTCTCTGACGAGTGCATAAACGAGATAATCGTCATCACAGATGCGATAACGGAGAACGTAAATAAGGCGTTTGATTCCTACGAGAAGAACGACCTCTCTATCGCACACAAGGTAGAGCCTCTTGAAGAAGTCGTGGACAACCTCAGTACGGAGCTCAAGAACAGACATATCCGCAGACTTCAGAACGACGAATGTACAGTAGAGTTGGGATACATCTTCCAGGATATCCTCACAAATCTGGAGCGTATCTCCGATCATTGCTCGAATATAGCAGGCTGTCTTATCGAGACAGACGAAAAGACCAATATACACGCATATCTCCACGATGTCAAGGAGAACGACGAGGTGTTCAGGAAAGAGTACCGCGAGTATGCGGAGGAGTATTTCCGCCGCCTTGGCAATACCGAGCAGGTAGATACTGCGAAATTAGCACACTAAAAGAAAGGACGACCAATGGTCGTCCTTTTGATTTGCGCGTTGTTCGCCCGCGAGCCAGTAGCCGTTAGCCTGTAGGGGCGCTTTCCGAGCGCCCGCGAGCTGAGCCAGCTCGACCGCAGCCACGTTGTCGCTTGTTCCACGCGCTCACTTTACCAATTGCCCCTAAACGTACTCGCTTACGGCACATATGCATATGTAACATAAAAAACGCGGGCTGCCATTTGGCAGCCCCTGCATAATTTGTATATCAGTAAGGCAGCTTGAACTTTCCTGCCTTCCATACGCCGTCGCTGCCGATGACAGCGGAGAATTCATCGGTCTCGGTATGAGCACCTTCGCCGTAATCGCTGCCGTCGTAGTAGTTCTCGACGGTGAACACGATCTCGTCGCTGCTCTTTGACTTGATGCCTGTTATCTTTGAAGTCGAATAGTAGATATTGGCACCGCGGTTGCCGCAGAGAGCATACGCAGAGCCGTCCTTCTCGCAGTAAAGGTTCGGGAGCTCCTTTGACGGATAGCGTGAGCTGAACACCTTATAGTATGCATTGGAAATGTCTGCATAAGAGGATATATTGCTGTCGGTTATGCGGTAGTATCTCCACGAGAAGCTGCCTGCTTCGATGTAGCTGTTCTGGTCAACGGAGTAGGGACAGCCTACAGTGAAGCTCCAATCGGTGTGGCAGGCGGATTCAAAGAGTGCCTGAGCAGCAGCGATAAGAGTTCTGTCATCTGCGGAATTCTTGTCAGCCTTAAAGACTACAGCGCCGTCGGTGTTGTACTCGAAGGAACCGCTTCCGAGCGGGTCGGGCTGAGTTGTTGCAGCCGATGTAGTTACAGCAGCAGTTGTGGTAGTGACAGTAGATGATGTTTTTGTGGTCGTGGAAGATTTTTTATCCGCAGAAGTTGTTGTCTGCTCATCGGTGTCAGACTGAGCGGTAGTTTCTTCATTAGTTGTTTTCTGTTTTGGGTGAGGAACTTTTCCTGTTTTTTGTTTATCGCATGAAACTGCGCCTGCCATTAAAGCGGCAGCAGCCATGACAGCAAAGATCTTTTTCATATATTATCCTCCTGTTCGTCATCGTCGAGAACAAAATCAATAGTACCGTCGCTGACGCTTACGGCAGCGCAGATGACCTGAACGGTCTGACCGAGAGTATAGGAAACGCCGCTGAATTTCTCGGTAAGGGATACAGGCTCGGAGTAGTCGTATTCGCCCTCGGGGAGCGTTCTTATGTGGACAAGACCCTCCACGGTGTTGGGGAGCTCCGCATAGAAGCCGAACTCGGTCACGCCTGATATCCTTGCGGTGAAGCTCTCACCGATGTGAGCCTTCATATACTCAGCCTTGTAGCAGTCCTCACATTCGCGCTCGATAGTGACTGCGCGGAGCTCGGCTGCGGAGGAGCGCTCGGCAGCATTTACTGCGAAGCCCTCATAGCGCTTGTTGAGCCACTCGTTGTTGTAGCCTGCGAGAATATCGGTTATTATGCGGTGTATAGCGAGGTCGGGGTAACGGCGGATAGGCGAGGTGAAGTGTGCGTAGTCGTCCAGCACCAGACCGAAGTGTCCCAATGGTTCGTGGGAGTACTTAGCCTTCGCCATAGAGCGGAGCACCAGCATATTCACAGCCTCGAACTTGTCCGTGCCCCTTGCTTCTTCCAGTATCTTTGCTGCGTGAGCAGGCTTGAATTCGCTGAAATGCGGGCACTCAAAGCCATACTTCGGGAGTATCTCGTGGAGCGCTTCCGTTTTAGCTTCGGGAGGAGCTTCGTGGATACGGTAGACGAAAGGAACCTTCTTGTCCTTAGCCAGTTTAGCGGCAGCTTCGTTTGCTGTCAGCATGAACTCCTCGATGATACGCTCGGACTTGCCTCGCTCACGGGGCTGCACATCGCAGCATATGCCGTCCTCGCCGATAATGAGCCTGCTTTCGGCAGTTTCTATCTCGGGAGCATGGCGGAGCTTCTTTTTAGCGATGAGCTTGTCCGCAAGCTCGTTCATGAGCGCGATGCTGCTGCGGACTTCCGCGTATTTCGCAGTGATATCGGGAGTTTCCGAACCGTCTGACACGGGAGCGTATAACGCTTTTGCAGAAGCGGTATGAGAGCATATTTCCGTCGCTGTCCAGATTCATGAAGGCAGAGAGAGTGAGCCTGTCCTCGTTTGGATTAAGGGAGCATATCCCGTTGGAAAGCTCCTTAGGGAGCATAGGTATCACCTTGTCTGCGTAGTATATGCTCGTACCGCGCATGAGAGCTTCCTTGTCGAGAGCGCTGTTGCCCTTGACGTAGTGGGAGACATCGGCTATATGGACTCCGAGGCGGTAGCCATTGCCTGTTTTTTCCAGTGATACCGCGTCGTCGAGGTCTTTGGATTCGGCGCTGTCGATGGTGAATATCGGCATATCGCGCAGGTCTTCGCGGTTATTGAAGCTGTATTCCTGAACGCCGCCCTCGGAGATCTTACGAGCTTCTTTCATCACATCTTCGGGAAAAGCGGTGGGAGCGCCGTGAATAACGAGTATTGAGGCTGCGCTTGAAGCTGCGTATTCCGAGCTGCCGAAAACGAGGGTGATCTTCACCTTATGTTCGGCGTGTCTTCTGCCGCGGTAGACTATCTCCGCAAGCACCTTATCACCGTTCTCGAAGGGGATACTTTCCTCGCGGACGATGATGATATGGTTTCGGGAGGCTGTATCGGGTACGAGGTAAGGTCTGCCGTCCTCGAACTCTATCTTGCCTGTGAGCTGAGAGCTGCCGAACTCCAGTATATCGAGGACTTCACCCTCGGGCTCACCTGAACGGGAAGCGATAGGGGAGATTAGCACTCTGTCGTTGGGCATAGCTCCCAGCATACATTTTCCGGGGATAAAGTACTCGATGCCGTCATCGGTGACTGCAAAGCCGAAGGTGCGGCTCAGACGAGTGACTGTACCGGGGTAGACGTTGATACGCGAGCAGAGAGCAGCTTTCATGCCCTTTTTCATCATGATAACGCCTTCTGTGCGAAGCTCCGAGAAAGCGGCAGTGAAGTTTTCCCTGCCTGATTTTTTTGTCCTGCACTTGGATTCGAGCTCGTTCAGCGGCATGGACTTCTTTCCGTAAGCCTTCAGGAAGGTCACTATCTTATTTTTATAGCTTTCAACAGAGACAAGGGCGCGTCCCTTTTTCTCTGAAACTTTCTTTTTCTGTTTATCTGACATATAGATCTCCTTTTAAGAGAAATGATAGGCGGGAATATTTCCCGAAATGAAAATAAAAAGCCCCATGACTGAGCGTCACAGGGCAGATTTGATTACTTTGTGAAGATCGGTACGATGTTTACTGCAAGAACAGCAGCGAAAAGAAGTATCGCAAGAGTTCTTGTGATCTTAGCAAGAATAGCTTCTTTTGTTCTGCCTTCGTTTTTTCCGTAGAATGAATCAGCGCTTGCACCTGTGAGAGCAGCTGTCATGCTGTCCTGTGACTTCTGTTCCTGAGAAAGGCAAAGGATAATTGTGATAAGGCTGAGTACGAGGATAACGACTCCGCCGATGATCTCTAAAGTTGACATAATAAAATTACCTCCGAAAAAAATATGAATTACGGCAAGAGCCGAAATATTTCAATTAGCTTTACTATTATATCACAGAAGAAGCGGATTTGCAAGAGTTTTCATCGAAAAAGCAAGACAAAAAAACTGCATAAAATTGGTGAAATCGTACAAGTTTTAAACGAAAACGCCCACGCCTTACACGAAGCGAACTGTAGGGGCGAACAGTGATCGTCCCTACAACAACAGCTTGTCGAAAAAGTCGATTTCAACTAATAACGGGATTCCAAAGGGACTGTGTTCCTTTGGCAGAGTCCAGAGGCAGCGCCTTTGGTAGGGTGTGG
>CACZEJ010000102.1 GCA_902780115.1 Ruminococcus flavefaciens
GTTACAACAAGCCATCTATTGAGGGCGACACGACCTTCAATCAGTACTGGAGTGTTCGTACAACAAGCGGTTCACAGAACAATGTTACAAACAATATGAAGGGTACAGTATCTGTTTCCAAGCACTTTGACGCATGGTCAAAGGCAGGTCTTGATATGTCAGGTACACTTACCGAAGTATCCCTTAATATCGAAGGTTACAGATCAAACGGTTCTGCTAATGTAAAGAGCATCTCATTTGGTTCATCAGGCACTACAGATCCATCAACTCCTACACAGACAGTTGAGCCAGACAAGAACGGAGACTACTTCACAAGTACATTTGAGAGCGGCGCAGGCAACTGGTCAGGAAGAGGAGCTGCATCAGTAACTACAAATTCTTCCAACTACTATGACGGCAGCAAGTCTCTTTATGTTTCAGACAGATCCGCAGAGTGGAATGGTTGTGCAATACCTCTCGATTCAAGCACATTCGTTCCAGGTCAGACATACAGCTTCAGCACAGCAGTTCTCCAGAACACAGGAAAGACAGTAACAATGCAGATGTCTCTCCAGCAGGGCGATGGCAACGGAGCTTCTTACACAAAGATCGCTGACTGCGAGGCTAAGAGCGGTGTCTGGACAGATCTTTCAAATACAAAGTTCACTATCCCCGAAAACAGCGGAGATATGATACTTTACATTGAAACTCCACAGGATTCCGGTGACCTCTGCGACTTCTATATCGACGCAGTTCAGGTTTCAAAGTCAGGCAAGGCTTCTTCCGTTACTACAGGAAAGGGAACGGTTGCAGGAGGCAGCGATCCCGGAAACAACGATACACCGAGCACTTCAAGCAATCTCGCAAAGAATCAGCTTATAAAGATAATGCCTGTCGGCGACTCTATCACCAACGGCGACGGTGAAACAGGCGGCTACAGAAAGTATCTCTACAGCAAGCTCAGCCAGATGGGTTATACCAAGATCGACATGGTAGGTCCTAACGGCAAGAACAGCAATACCGCAAACGGCATCACATACGATGATAATCATGCAGGCTTCAGCGGCTACCAGATCAAGGAAGTTCCCGGCTGGGGACAGCAGCAGGGCGGCAAGGGAAGCTTATATAACGAGCTCAAGAATAATGACGCTGTTAAGAAGGCACAGCCTGATATCATACTTCTTATGATAGGTACTAACGACCTTACCGCAAATCGTTCAATGGACGCTTGTGCATCTGATCTCCGCGCAATGCTGGATTATATGCTGGCAGATATGCCTTCGGACGGCATGATATTCTTAGCTTCTGTTCCCGAGCATACTGCTTACGGCGGAAATACACAGAAGATCGCAAACTACAACAGCACTGTAAAGAAGGTAGCTGATGAGTATGCAAGCAAGGGCAAGAATGTAAAGTTTGCTGATGTTCACGGCTGTCTCAACGGTATGAACGATATCAGCAACGATCAGCTCCACCCTAACGGCGGAGGTTATAAGAAGATAGGCGAGTTCTGGGCAGGCGTTATCGACGAATACGTTTCAGCTTCCGCACCTGTTGTTACAACTACGACAACAACTACTACAAAGCCTGTCACAACTACTACGACCACAACAGCTCCAAAGGTTGATCCTAAGGAAGCATTTGAGGCTAATGTTACAAAGTGGGGCGATGCTAACAACGACGGCAGCGTTGATATGGGGGATGTAGTCCTTATAATGCAGACACTTGCTAATCCTGACAAGTATAAGCTTAGCGGAGCAGGCATCTACAATGCAGATGTAAGCGAAGCAGGCGGCGGTATCACGAATTCCGACGCTCTGGCTATACAGATGTATCTGCTGGGTCTTAAAAAGAGCCTTCCCGAGAGCTGGTCAGCAAATATAAAAACTGCGGCAGCAGGCTGGGATAACTACTGCCACAACCACCACAACAACGACTGCAACAACAACTACTACTACAACTGCACCGAAGTCAAACTTCAACTACAACGGCAACCTTCAGTTCAAGGAAGCTCCGGGCAACTACTTCAATCAGTGCCAGCAGCAGGGAAAAGTCATCAATGAAAGCTATAACGGCATAAACGGCAGCAATAAGCTCAATGTGTATCTTCCTTACGGCTACGATGAGAACAAGAAGTACAACATCTTCTACCTCATGCACGGCGGCAGTGAGAACGAGAATACTCTCTTCGGTCAGAACGATACGATGATGCAGAATATGTTCGATCATATGATTATGAACGGCGAAATGGAGCCAATGATCGTTGTTACACCTACCTTCAACAAGACAGAGGCAGGCAAGTTCTACAGCGAGTTCCGCCAGAGCGTTGTTCCTTTCGTTGAGGGCAAGTATTCTACATATGCAAACAAGGATACATCGGCTGAATCGCTCAAGGCTTCAAGAATGCACAGAGCATACGGCGGTTTCTCAATGGGCAGCGTTTCAACATGGGCTGTTCTGGAAAACTGCCTTGATATCGTGGGCTACTTCATGCCTCTCAGCGGTGACCACTGGGGCGGCAGTTCAGCATACGACAAGGCTAAGTCTATCGCAAATGCCATAGACAGATCAGGTCTTCAGAAGAATGAGTACTTCATCTTTGCAGCTACAGGCTCTGATGATATCGCTTATCCTAATGTAAATCCTCAGATAGATGAAATGAAGAAGATGAGCCAGTTCGTTTATACCTCTGACTTCTCAAAGGGCAACTTCTACTTTATGGTAGCTCAGGGCAAGACGCACTGGTGGGGCTATGTAAGACATTATGTATATGATGCGCTCCCATACTTCTTCCACGAGGGTCAGTAAAAACGGAAGCTTATAAGACATATTTTTTACCTTTTACCAAAACGGACGGGATAATTGATCCCGTCCGTTTTTCTTTATGTATCGTTACAGTTTTCTTCTCCGTATATCGCAAGCAGCTCCGCCTGTCGCTTTATGCGCGATGCAGCCTGTTCCCGCAGATGCTTCGGAGCAAGTATCTCGATAACAGGTCCGAAGCTGAGCAGCTGTATGAGCAGCTCTGTCTCGTCCTGTGCATCATACCAGAGTTCGACTGTGTATCTGCCTGTTTCCAGGTCGCGGACGGTATGCTTTTCGTATGAAGCAAATTCCAGCATAAAGCGCTCAACGCCGTTTCGCTCCGAGGTCACTCTTACAACAGCAGGGGAGCTGCACTTGCGGTCGGAAAAGTATTCCTCAACAGATACAGGTGTCCTGAAGACTCGTCCTGTATCAACGATCTTAGATATACGGCCGATATTGATGATGCCGCTGCTTCTCACCTTGTCATTGCGCAGCAGGTAGCAGTATGCGCGGAATTTGTCATTCTTAGGGGAATACTCCATTTTCAGCAGTACGAACTTGCCGCTGATATGCTTTCCGTTTCCCGAAACAAACTCGATAAACATGATCCTGCGGCTTTTGACTGCTTCGAGGACTGCGCGGAAATTAGCGATATACTGTTCGTTGGCGTAATCATCGCTGTCGGAAAAGCGGTCTGTGAAGCGGAACTGTTCCATATTGTAAAGAGGCGGAACATCACCAAGCTTTTTATCAAGAGCCGAGAGCGTTTCGATGTCCATGAAGAGCCTTATCCTCGGGTCGGAGAGCTTTGCTTTCAGCCACATTCTTTGCAGCTTTGTCAGCACCTTAACAGGTGCTTTTTTCGTTATGCGCCTGAGCGTGTTATCACTGCCCCGTCTGAAAAGTCCCCAGTCCTCTCCGCTCGGTATGAGCTTCTGCGGCAGGAACAGTACAGAATCGCGGAAGCCCTCACGCGGTACAGTTTCACGGACCATTTTCTCGTCAGCAGCTTCGTTTTCAAGGAGTTTTGCTGCGATACGGAAATAAGTGCCGTATATCTCACTGAATATGTTCATTGTCATCACCGCCGTACATTCTGTTCATTCGTGATATATCACTGTAAAAACGCCGCCTTACAGCATCTGCGCCGCCTTCGATGCGCACTATCCTGCCTATGAAGGTCTTTGCCCAGTGCATTATCTCGTTGGGATCGAAAACATCAGCTGTGAGGGTATAAAGGTGTTCGCCTGTCTTTTCGAGGGTGCAGCAGCGTTTTTCACGCTCCAGGCGATCGAGGACAAAGTGTTCCTTCTTCTCATCGGCGTAAAAGGTAATTTTCATCGGAGTGACCGCGCCCGAATCCCTGCGCATTCCGAAAGAAACGCCGAAGCAGCGGGGAATATTGCGGTCGAATTTGAGCTTTATCTCGTCATAGCTCTCGCATATATCGCCTTTTTTCACTGTTTTCATATAGTCGAGGCGGAAAGCGGTGAACCGTTTCAGTGCAGGGATATACGCCGCAAGATAACGCCGTCCCGTCTGAACGGAAACGAGTACCTTCATTGGCACCACCTGATTTTCAGCGCTGAGAGCTGCGGCATCTGTCGGCTTTTTGGCGGAGAACGTGCGGAACGATATGAAGCGCTTTTCTTCCATAGCTGCCAGTATCTCGGGCATAAGGATATCTTCGAGGGTATGTATGATGTAGTTGTGCTTTATGAAAAATGTGTCGTTTTTCAGTCCGAGCATTTTCAGGATACTGTTGCCGATAATGCCGAAATGCTGCGTTTCCGAGAAGAATCTGAGCGCGTCGTCAAGGCCCTTGAGATCGCGGAGATAATCGTCGGCAATATGCTCGGTAAGAGAGTAAAAAAGCGTTTTACCGACTTTTTCGGCAATGATAATGCCCTCGTCAACGTATTCACGAAGCTTGTTGCGGACAGTCTGTTCGTCAAAAAGCTGTCCGTAATCGGAATTCAGAGAATCCACAAGCTCCCTGAGAGTGCGCTTCTGACCGTCCTGCAAGATATCGGTCAGGAGAAAGTGAAGGCGAATGTCGTTGTCAGTGAAACTCTTGGAGTAATAGGCATTATAAAGCGGATTTTCGGGGATATGACCGCTGTCGGCGGAAATGGAAACGCTTCTGCCGCGGACTGAATCGTCATAGCGCATACAGTCGCCCATCCAGCTTTCAACGCGGCGTTTTTCGTCGCCGTATGTACGTATGCTTTTTCGGTCAAAGTCGCTGCGGACCTTGCAGCCGTAAATGAAAAAATCGCGTATATAGTCGCGGGTCTTGTCGAAATTCTTGATGAGCTCAGAAAATCCTGCCATATTTTTTCTCTCCTTTCTACATTTATATATTAACAGAAAAACATTTCTTTTGCAACACGAAAATGAGTGTGTGCAGAAAAAATTATATGATTATTTCCAATTCCTGTGGTATACTAAAGTCAAGCTAAAGGAAAGAAGTGAAGAAAATGTTCGTACATTACAACAAGAATGAAAATATGCTCCCGATAAAGATATGGCAGACAGATATGGATGCTGTCGGTGAAAAGTGTATCGAACAGGCGGAGCACCTTGCGAAGTTACCCTTCGCACACAAGTGGATAGCACTTATGCCCGACACTCATGCAGGAAAGGGTATGCCTATAGGCGGAGTTATCGCCTGCGAGGACGTTGTTATCCCAAATGCGGTAGGAGTTGATATAGGCTGCGGCATGGCTTATGTCCAGACCGATATCCCTGTATCCCTTCTCCGTGAAACAGCAACAGGCAGCGGAAATCTTGTGCAGACTATCTGCGGCGATATCCTGCGTAATATCCCCACAGGCTTCGGACATTACAAGACAGCTCAGGCATCTGAGGTGCTTGACCGTGCAAAGGCTGAAATGAGCCGTTATGAAGCCGACAAGGAGCTTATACCACAGATAGAGGAGGGCTACTTTCAGGCAGGTACTCTCGGCGGTGGAAATCACTTCATCGAGCTCCAGCAGGACGAAGACGGAATGTGCGGTATCATGCTCCATTCGGGCAGCCGTCACTTCGGCAATATCGTGGGACAGTACTTCAATAAGATAGCTCACGAGCTCAATGACAAGTGGTTCTCACAGGTGCCAAATGAGTGGAATTTACCGTTCCTCCCTGTTGATACAGATGAGGGCAAGCGTTACCTCGCATGGATGCAGCTCTGCATGGACTTCGCTTATGAGAACCGTGCTATAATGCTGGGAAAGATCAAGGAGATATTCACAAAGCACGTTGAGAAGCACACAGGCATAGTTCCTGTATTCTCAGGTGAGATAAACTGTCACCACAACTACGTAGCCCTTGAAAATCACTTCGGCAAGAATGTATGGGTACACAGAAAGGGTGCTATCCGTGCCCGTGAGGGAGATATGGGCATTATCCCCGGAGCTATGGGCTCATACAGCTACATAGTCCGCGGCAAGGGCGATCCCGACAGCTTTATGTCCTCGTCACACGGCGCAGGCAGAGCTTATTCCCGTACAAAGGCTATGGACACTTTTTCAGTGGAGTCCGTAATGGTAGACCTGAAGAAGCAGAACGTAGTTCTTGCAAAGAATAATAAGTCCGATGTTGCAGAGGAGTCAAGATTTGCCTACAAGGACATCAATGATGTAATGGCAAATCAGCAGGATCTTACAGAGCCTGTAAAGAAGCTCTTTACCGTCGGAGTAGTAAAAGGCTGATTTTTCGTCGTCTACCGCAATTAAGGCAGTTCATTCAGAACGGGTTCAACTCCCACGGCGACGAGTCCGCGCCGCCTTCCCCGTTGGCGCTCGTAAACTCGCTCACTATTATCAAAAATGCAGCTTGCATTTCACTCACAGCACTTTTTAAGACACTGACATCAATGATTTAATGAAAAAGGATTATTCATACGGTGTCTTGCATTTCGCTCACATCACTTTATTATTAAGGCACAAACAGCAATTATTATTATCCTTTCACGATAAAATGTGCCTTGGCAGCGTGACGCTGCGTAAATAAAATCCAAACGTATAATTCGGCTCTGACAGCATTATTTCAGGGACGCAGGAAGCTGCTCCTCCGTGGGCAAGCACTGCGCATAAAAATGAGCCGAGAATAAGTCAGCAACAGCATAAGGAATTGGTGAATACAGGTTCAAATCCTGTCCTGCGGAAACGTATGGTACAAAGCGCTGACTTGAGAGGAGAAAAACTATGCTTAACTTTTTGAAGAAGGAATCCAACATGACATATACCGAGAACGGCGGTACTGCTTACCGTTCAACAGAGTCCTTCTGCCTTGATATGTTCTTCAAGGCAGGAGCAATGAGAAATTCCACAGCCGAGGAGATAGCAAACGTGGTAACTCGCGCTTATGCCGAGGATCCCGACAAGACCATGAAGATAATCTTCTTTGCCCGTGACGCAAGAGGCGGTCTGGGTGAGAGACGTTTCTTCCGCTGTGCAGTTTCCGCACTGGTAAAGACATCTCCCAAGGCTGTTGAGAAGAATATCCCTCTGTTCGCTGAGTACGGTCGTTTCGACGACCTGTGCGTACTGCTCGGTACTCCTCTGGAGAACGCAGCAGCTAAGGAGATAAAGTCTCAGCTCAACAAGGATATCGCAGCTATGAAGACAAAGGGACAGGTTTCCCTGCTTGCAAAGTGGCTGCCCTCTGTCAATGCTTCCTCAAAGGATACAAGAAACAAGGGCAGACGTATGGCAGCTTTGCTTGGCATGACCGAGCCAGCATACAGAAAGACTTTGTCATCTCTCCGCAGATACACAGATATACTGGAGAACCGTCTTCGTGAGCGTGACTACACATTCGATTATGAGGTACAGCCTTCATGCGCTATGTTCAAGTACCGCCGCGCTTTTATCAGAAATGATAACGAGCGTTATACGAGTTACCTGAATAACGTCCACAACGGCACAGCAAAGCTCAACGCCGACAGACTGTTCCCCTACGACATAGTACGTGCAGCAATGGCAGGCAATATCTCTCCTGAGGAGAATATGTCCCTTGATGCAGCATGGAAGTTCCTGCCCGACCTGAAAGCTTCAAAGCGTGAGAACGCTATAGCTGTCATTGACGGTTCAGGCTCTATGACCTGCGGCTGCGGCGGAATACGTCCTATAGACGCAGCACTGTCTCTGGGTATATACTTCGCAGAGCACAATAGAGGCGCATTTGCCAACCATTTCATCACATTTTCACATACTCCGCGTCTTGTGGAGATAAAGGGAGATAATATTGTCAAGAAGGTGCGGTACTGCCGTACATTCAACGAGGTGGCAAATACCAACCTTGAAGCAGTGTTCCTGTTGATACTTAATACTGCAAGAAAGCACAGAGTATCGCGTGAGGATATGCCCTCGAAGCTCTACATAATCTCCGATATGCAGTTTGATTACTGTGTTGTCGGCGGTAATGATGATGTACTTTTCAGGGCAATGAGAAAGCTCTACCAAAAGTACGGCTACGACCTGCCTGAGATAAT
>CACZEJ010000103.1 GCA_902780115.1 Ruminococcus flavefaciens
TGAATCGGCGAAGGAACTCCTCATTTTCCGCAAATTCTTTTTTCAGTATCTTAATGGCTACCGTTTTGTTGTCGATAACATCAACGCCCTTGTAGACCTCAGCCATACCTCCGACGCCGATAAGCTCGGTGATCTCGTATCTTCCATCGAGCTTTTTGCCAATATTCTTGTCCATTTCCTTTCCTCCTGCGTTAGTCAGAAATTACCGCAACTGTTACATTATCGCGGCCGCCCTTACTGAGGGCTAATTTTATAAGTTCGTCTGCAACATCATCAAAATCTGAGTTAAGTATGACGCTGTATATATCATCGTCGCTGCAATAACCCGAAAGGCCGTCTGAACATAGCAGCAGGCTGATCTTTCCCTCATAGTCGAGCATAAACGTATCGGAGAGCACCGTTTTATCAACTCCGACTGCTCTTACGAGCATATGCTTCTGGGGGTGGACCTCCATTTCCTCTTCGGTTATCTTGCCCTGTTCAAAGAGCACAGCGGCAACATTGTGATCTGTAGTTATTTTTACAAGCCCTGTATCGGTGATAAGGTATGCCCTGCTGTCACCGACGTTGGCAATGAATGCTGTATTTTTATTGACGAAAGCTGCCACGCAGGTAGTACCCATGCCGAAGTTCTTGAAATCGAACCTCGCCCGTGTATATATTACGGAATTGGCTGCCGAGATCGACGATATAAGGAGCTTGCGGATATCCTCGTCACTTAGGCTTTCCTTATAATCAGCTGAAAAGCGCTGGAAGAATTCTTCTATTGCGAGCTCGCTGGCTTCCTTGCCTGCGCGTTCGCCTCCCATGCCGTCACAAACCACGGCAAGCACATTGTGGCCGAAATATTCACATCTTACTGCGTCCTGATTTTCTTCGCGTACAAGACCGATATCCGTGCCGAAGCGAAACCTCAAGTATCCGCACCTCCGTTTCTTTTACTCTGTTCGGCGGCATCGCGTCTGAGCTGACCGCAAGCCGCTTCGATATCGCTGCCGAGAGTTCTTCTCACGGTAGCATTTATACCTCTTCTGCCCAGCTGCTGTGCGAATTCAGCAACTCCTGAGCGAGCTGTATGATAATTGCGTTCTCTGACCTTATTGACGGGGATAAGGTTCACATGGCAATTCATACCGTGCAGCAGATGCGCCAGCTTATCAGCGTCCGCGGCAGATGAATTGACATTGTCGATAACGGCATACTCAAATGTGACACGCCGTCCCGTCTTTTCGATATAGTATCTGCAAGCCTCCATAAGGCTCGGAAGATCGTACTTTTTATTGACAGGCATTATAGCGCTCCTGCCCTCGTTATCTGCGCAGTGCAGGGATACCGAAAGCGTCAGCTGGAGCTTTTTGTCTGCCAGTTCATATATACGCGGCACTATGCCGCAGGTTGAAAGCGAAACATGGCGCAGGCTCATATTATTGCCGTCCTTATGGGAGAGGAGTTCCAGGAACTTCATAACGTTGTCGAAGTTATCGAGGGGCTCGCCAATGCCCATGAGAACGATGCCCGAGACCTTTTTGCCAAGGTCGCGCTCTGCCTCATATATCTGCATGAGTATCTCAGAAGGTGTCAGGCTCCTGACATATCCTGCGATAGTCGAAGCGCAGAAATTACAGCCCATTTTGCAGCCCACCTGAGTGGACACGCAAATGCTGTAGCCATAGCTGTATTCCATCAGGACAGTCTCGACGAAATTGCCGTCAGAAAGCCTATATAGATATTTTACCGTATTATCTATGGCAGATTCAAGCCTTTTCTGCACAAATAGTCCATTTATACAAAAAATTTCATTCAGACTGCGGCGCAATTGGACAGATATATCAGTCATTTTGTCGAAATCGAAGACTCTTTTTACGTGCAGCCACTGGAAGATCTGTTTGGCACGGAATTTCTTCTCTCCGATATCAACAAGAACAGCCTCTATCTCGGACAGGTCCATGCTCAAAATATCCCGTTTTTCCAAATCGTCTGCACCCTTTTCTATCTTATTTTTCGGAATTTTGCAATGAAGAATCCGTCGTCGGACCCGTTCATCGGTGAGAGCGTCACGCGGCTTCCGAAGCTCTGCCCGTTCCACCGTGGGAGCATGACTTCTTCAAGCTCGGGGTGCTCACTCAGCAGCCTGTCGCACACCTCATCATTTTCGGCTTTGCGTACAGTACAGGTCGAGTACACCAGCTCTCCGCCAACGCCGAGATAATTCAGTGCGTTGGTCACTATTTTATATTGTATGTCAGGAAGCCCGTTAAAATCAGAAATATCCTTATATTTTATCTCGGGCTTCTTGCCGATGACTCCCATGCCTGAACACGGGACATCGCAGAGTATCTTTGTGAATTTCGGCAGCTCTGCATTGAACTTTGTCGCATCGCCTGCCGCTGCCCTGATATTTGTGAGACCAAGGCGCTGAGCGCCCTTGCGGATAAGCTCCGCACGTTTTTCGTGAAGGTCGAAGGCGTATATCTCGCCCCTGCCGTTCATGAGCTCCGCCATAGTGAAGGTCTTTCCTCCGGGAGCTGCACATATATCAAGAACGATGTCGTTTTCTGTGGGAGCCAGAGCCTCGCAGCAGAACTGTGAGGAAAGCCCCTGAACGTGAAAATAGCCCTTTTTGAAGGCCTCGGTAGCGGTAACATCACCGCTTTTCGCGGAATAGCAGTTTTCGCTGAGCTTTTCGGCACTGATATCACCGAGAGCAGCGACAAATTCCTCTTCTGTACATCTATTCGTATTCACACGCATAAATGTGACACTTTTTTCAAGAGATTTTTCAAGAAATTTTTCTGTCCACTCTCTGCCGTAGTCGGCGGTAAGCGCTCTGACGAAGGGCACAGGCACGGAATACTTCACAGAAGCTGCCTTGATGCTGTCTTTCGGGAGCTTCAGCTCCTTGCCGCTGCGGATAAAATTACGCAGAACAGCATTGACCATACCCGATGCGCTTACCTTGCGGAATTTCTTCGCAAGAGCCACGCTCTCGTTTACCGCAGCATTATCGGGCACACTGTCCATGTACATTATCTGATAAACGCCGCAGCGCAGTATATTGAGTATTATGCTGTCCAGCTTTTCGATAGGGCGCGAGCTGAGGCCTCCGATGATGTGGTCAAAGGTGAGCTTTCTCTCAATGACACCGTAGTATATTGCCGAGCACAGCTTCTTGCCGCGGTCGTCAAGGTCTGAGCCCTTCAGACCGCTGTCAAGCTGTATATTAGAGTAGCTGCCGCTGCTGAATGTTTTATCCAGCAGCTTGACAGCGAGATATCGGGGATCGGTCATTATCTTTTTCTTGCTATCAAAATAAGTCTGATAAGCTGCATGAGTGAAGCAACAAGAGCTGCAACATATGTGAGAGCTGCTGCCTTGAGCACCTTTCCTGCCATAGGAACTTCTGCGCTTTCGAGTATGCCGTCCTGCTCAAGTGTCTTGAGAGCTCTGCCGCTTGCATCGAACTCTACAGGGAGAGTGATGAGCTGGAAGATGACAACAGCTGCGAACATTGCGATAGATATATATATAAGTGTAGTACCGACAGAAAGGCTGCTTATGAAAATACCGATCAGGAATAAGAAGTACCAGATCTTTGAGCAGAAGCTTACTGCGGGAACTACCGCGCTTCTTAAAACGATAGGTCTGTACTCCTCAGCGTGCTGACAAGCGTGTCCGCACTCGTGAGCTGCAACACCGATAGCTGCAACAGACGTCTTGCCGTAAACTGAATCGGAAAGTCTTACAACGTTTGCCTTTGGATCGAAGTGATCGCTGAGCTTTCCGGGGATATGCTCGATATTAACGTAGTAGAGACCGTTGGCATCGAGTATTTTTCTTGCCACCTGATCTGCGGTCAGACCTCTTGAATTAGCAACTTTACTGTATTTGCTGAATGTTGACTTTACATTGATCTGAGCGATTATCGGTATGATAAGCATTCCGAAGAGCAGTAAGAGCTCGATTCCGCCGCTGTACCTGCTGCTCGATCTGTAGCTATATGAGGAATAGTACCTCAGAGCGATCATCATAAAGTTTGTGATATACATATAAAATCCTCCTTACCCAAGAGTTTCTCCCTCCGAGAGCTTTTTGCCTCTGAGGAAATCCTCTGTTTTCATGCGTTTTTTACCTTCGGGCTGCACCTCAGTGAATACGACTGCGTTTCCGTCGCCGCATTTAACGGCAAAGCGCTTTGTATCGACGATCGCGCCGTTTTCCGCATCGTGACAGCTCTTATTGGCAAGCTCCGACCTGAACACTTTCAAGCGCTTGCCTTCAAGCATTGTAAAACCTGTAACTCCGCGGATAGTGTTGTGTACCTCCGCAGCTGTCTTAGTGAAGTCAAGAGCGCTCATCTCCTTGCGTATCATAGGAGAATAGCAGCTCAGGCTGTCGTCCTGCACTTCAGGCTTCAATTCGCCCTTTTCCAGTGCAGCGAGAGTTTCCGCAAGCACCTCTCCGCCCATAGCGGAAAGTCTTGCATAGAGCTCCTCATAGGTCTCGTTTTCGCCTATTTCAGTGCTCTTCTTGATGAGCATATCGCCTGTGTCCAGACCCTCGCTCATCTGCATTGAAGTAACGCCCGTTTCCTTTTCACCGTTGAGCAGCACCCAGTTTATGGGAGCAGCTCCCCTGTATTTCGGAAGGAGCGATGCGTGTATGTTTATACAGCCGTATTTCGGCAGCTCCAGCACTTCCTTGGGAAGTATCTGTCCGTAAGCCGTTACCACGATGAGGTCGGGAGCAGCTTCGCGGAGTATGCTCATCGCCTCAGCTGCGTCATCGCCCTTTCTCAGTGAAAGCGGCTGATAAACGGGAAGTCCGTATTCAAGTGCCGCAGCCTTTACGGGAGTAGGGATAAGCTTGTATCCCCTGCCCTTTGGCTTATCGGGCTGTGTGAACACCGCTGTGACCTCGTGGCTGCTCTCGGCAAGAGTGCGCAGACAAGGCACGGCGAAGTCGGGAGTTCCCATAAATACTATTTTCATTGCTTCGTCTCCTCTGGTACAAAGAATTCTTCGACTATTTCTGTGAATACATGACCGTCAAGGTGGTCATTCTCGTGGCAGGTACACTGAGCGCCGAGCTCTGTGAGATCGCGCTCGAACCAGTTTCCGTTGCGGTCCTGAGCTTTGAGGTGGCAGCTCATAGGTCTTGTAACGTAGCCCCATACGTTAGGACAGGAAAGGCAGCCCTCCTGCACTCTCTGCTTGCCCTCTTTTTTGGTGACCTCGGGGTTTATTGCCTCGATGCTGTCGTTCTCGTCAAGGTGCATGATGAATATCCTGCGGCAGATGCCGATCTGCGGAGCTGCAAGACCAACGCCCTCAGCCTTGTTGAGAGTCTCATGCATATCATCAAGGAGCTGTGCCAGCTTCTCGTCGAACTTTTCCACAGGCTTGCAAACCTTGTGGAGGATCTCGTCCTTATCGGTTAAAATTCTTCTCAGTGCCATTTTATCATATCCTTTTCAAACGCCCACATCGCCGTTCATATCGGCGTAAAGGGCAATGTTTTTCATCTCTTTGAGCTTAGCCGCCTCTGTCAGCACAGTGCTGATAAACCCTCGCATTTCAGCGTTGTTCTTGCATTTCATGATTATCCTGTAGCGGTACTTGCCGTTGATCCTGCCGTATGAGCATCGGACAGGTCCGAGTACTCTCACGGGAGTTTTCGGCTGCAATTCCCTGAGCCGCAGGTTCATGAGCTTCAGGACAGCATCTGCGCCCAGCCTTGCGGAGATATCCTCATTTCCCGAAAAGCAGAAAATGCACATATCGCAAAGCGGCGGAAATATCATAGCGCGGCGTATGGCTATCTCCTCATTGTAGAAGCCCTTGTAGTCCTGAGCCGCTGCAAGGTTCATGATGTAGTGCTCGGGGATAAAGGTCTGGAGCACCGCTCTGCCGCGGCGCTGTCCTCTGCCTCCTCGTCCCACCACCTGCGTGATGAGGGAGAATGTACGCTCATAGCTTCGGAAATCTCCTGCATACAGAGCTTTGTCAACTGAGAGAACCCCTACCAGCGTGACATTCGGGAAATCAAGCCCCTTGCCTATCATCTGAGTACCTATCATGATATCGTATTTGCCTTCGCGGAAGTCCGTGAAGTTCTTTTCGTAGGAGTAACGCGAAAAAGTAGTATCCGCGTCCATGCGGAGTATCCTTGCCTTCGGGAAGAACATATTCAGCTCCTCCTCCAGCTTCTGCGTACCGAAGCCCATATTTTTCAGGTGCTTTGAGCCGCAGGACGGGCACTCCTCTATAGGATCGCTGACGTAGCCGCAGTAGTGGCACATCAGCTTGTTATTTTTCTTGTGGTAAGTGAGTGGAACGGAGCAATTCGGGCAGTACACAGGCTGATAGCAGTCGCAGCAGC
>CACZEJ010000104.1 GCA_902780115.1 Ruminococcus flavefaciens
TCGCCGAAGATATGAAAGCTCAGGGCAGGCTTGAAGGCGATACAGCCGTGATAACTGTCATGAGCAGTCTTGGACTTCGGAAGTATGCGGCTGCAAACGGCATAAAGCTCATCAGCGCAGGTGCAGGAGCCCGATACGTGCTGGAGCGTATGCTTGAGGGCGGCTACAAGCTGGGCGGCGAGCCGAACGGACACATCATCTTTCTTGATGAGTGCATGACAGGCGACGGACAGCTTGCAGGAGCACATCTTCTGGAGATAATAAAGTCGGGCGGCAAAAAGCTCAGCGAGCTTGCAGGAGATATGCCAGCATATCCGCAGGTCAAGCTCAATGTGAGGATATCACCAAAGTTCAGGGAACTGTGGAAAAACGAGAAGGCTGTCACGGAGCTGATAGAAAGATATCAGAAGGAGCTTGGCAGTGACGGAAGAATAATGGTGCGTGAGAGCGGCAAAGAGCCGATAGTGCGCATTATGACCGAGGGCAGCGACTTCGGCAGGATAAACGATATGGCTGTTGCAATAGCACAGTGTATCAAGGATAGCTGCGCATACTGAACCTGCGCGGGAGAATTCTTATAAGGAGCATTTACTTTGAGAACAGCAAATAACTGGAAGGATTACAAGATAATAGATACCTCTGACGGAGAAAAGCTGGAAACATGGGGCAATGTCAGCCTCGTGCGCCCCGATCCGCAGATAATCTGGAAGACCGAGCGTACAGACCCGCTCTGGAAGACCGCAGACGGACACTATCACCGCTCGAATCAGGGCGGCGGACAGTGGGAGTTCCGCAGAAAGCTTTCGGAATCATGGAATATAAGCTATGGCGATCTGGTATTCAATATCCGCCCCACAGGCTTCAAGCACACGGGACTTTTCCCCGAACAGGCTGTAAACTGGGACTTTATGGCGGATAAGATACGCAGTGCAGGCAGAGAGATAAATGTACTTAACCTGTTTGCTTATACGGGCGGAGCAACCCTTGCCTGTGCAGCCGCAGGTGCTTCGGTGTGCCATGTTGACGCATCAAAGGGCATGGTGCAGTGGGCGCGTGAAAACGCCGCTGCTTCGGGACTTACCGAGAAGCCTGTCCGCTGGATAGTGGACGACTGCGAGAAGTTCATCGCCCGTGAGATACGCCGCGGACGTAAGTACGACGCAGTTATCATGGATCCGCCCAGCTACGGCAGAGGGCCCGGAGGAGAGGTATGGAAGCTGGAAAACTGCGTTTACGACCTCGTTAAGCTCTGCTCGGGAGTTCTCTCCGACGATCCGCTGTTCTTCCTGATAAACAGCTATACCACGGGACTTTCTCCCTCGGTAATGGGCTATATACTGGGAACAGTTCTCACGGATAAATTCGGCGGCAGCGTAAGCTTCGACGAGATAGGACTTCCCGTAAAGTCCACGGGAATGACGCTGCCATGCGGCTCGACTGCTATCTGGCAGCGTGATTGATTAGCCGTTAGCTCTTAGCCCTTAGCTTGTAGGGACGGCGTTTCGCCACCCTCGGAGTTCCGTGTATACACAAAAATGATACAGGAGAAATAATTATGGCAAAAGATGAAAGATTTGTAAAAGTATATTCGCAGGGAAAACTCACAGTTTCACAGATATGGGTGGACACAGTTACAGGTGTGAACTATTTCTTCCATGAGGACGGCTACGCAGGCGGAATGACAGTTCTTCTCGACAAGGACGGCAAGCCTGTTATATCAACTCCTGCGGAGATAGAAGCAATGAAGGAATAATATATATTACAGGTTACAGTCGGAAAATTTCTTCTGTTTGAAGGAAAGGATAATAGAATGAAAAATACTATTATAGCAGCAGTTTTGGCTGCAATGACATTTGCCGCAGTATCATGCAGTGATAAAAAGGAAGATAAACCTTCGGAAACCGAGAACACAACGGCTTCCGAAGCTGTTTCAACGGAAGATATTACTGATGAGGCGGCAACAGAGGAAGAGACTGAGGACGAACTGACAAAACACCTCAGAGAAAAGCTGGAGGAGGATATCGAAAGATGTGTCGATATCACTTTGCAGGAGCTTCCCAAGTATGATATTCCAACTGACTGGAAAGAAATAAATAACGGAACACTTAAAATGCTTGTGCCGCCCGAAGTATCGGAAACGGAAAAGGAAAAGACGGATTCGGTATCTGTTGAAAATGAGTATCAGAATGAAGATGACAGCGTACATATAATCTTCCATTATTTGGACGAATGGGATGAGGGCTGGGTTTATCATCCATCCTACCCGGATCTTACAGGAGAGGACGTTAAGGCAGCTTTTTCAGAGCTTGGAGTTGATTACGACGGTTCAAGAGCTTCATTCCTGAAGGCTGTATTCTCTTTCACAAGTGACGATAAGACAGCTGAAAATGAGAAAGCCTTCAGAATAGCTTCGATCGAAAAGGGAATCGAATTAGGATATTATGGACCGTTCTTTCATAATTTGTCAGACGGACACGATGTTTATATAGAAGGAGGCTTCGGCGAATACATGAATGAGGACGAGATGAGAGTTGCCTATGCGTTTATTTTCGCCGACAGCAACAAGGAGTATAGTGTAAGAGTAGAGGCTCCTACAAAGGAAGAGATACTCATGATTTGCTCAACTTTATCCTTTAGTTAAAGAACAGGTATAAATATGGAAAATATAATTGAAATAAAAGGTCTGCACTTTGCCTATGAGTCCGACGAAGAGGGGAAAAAGCCCGTGGAAGTACTCAAAGGCATAGACCTTGACATAAAGCAGGGTGAGTTCGTAGCAGTGCTTGGGCATAACGGCTGCGGAAAATCTACCCTCGCAAAGCACCTGAACGCCATACTGCTCCCCACTGAGGGAACGGTCACGGTGGACGGGATAGATACAAAGGACGAGGAAAAGCTGTTCGAGCTGCGTCAGCGCGCGGGAATGGTATTCCAGAATCCGGACAACCAGATAGTTTCCTCGATAGTCGAGGAGGACGTAGCCTTCGCTCTGGAAAATCTCGGCGTACCCTATGAGGAGATGCGCAAACGAGTGGACGAGAGCCTTAAAGCCGTGGGAATGTACGAGTACAGACTCCATTCGCCCAGCCAGCTCTCGGGCGGACAGAAGCAGCGAGTGGCTATCGCAGGCGTTATCGCAATGCAGCCAAAGTGCATAATCCTTGACGAGCCGACGGCTATGCTCGACCCCCAGGGACGCAAGGAAGTCCTTGCGACGATACACCGCATGAACCGAGAGCAGGGCATAACAATAGTGCTCATAACTCATTATATGGACGAAGCCGCAAACTGTGACCGCGTTGTGGTCATGGACAAGGGGCAGGTAGTCCTTGACAATGTGCCTGAGAAGGTGTTCTCGCAGGTGGACAAGCTGAAAGCTATCGGGCTTGATGTACCGCAGGTCACAGAGCTTGCATGGGAGCTTCGCAAGGCAGGCTGCGACATATCCCCCGAGATAATCTCGGAGGAAGAGTGCGTGGCAGCTATACAGAAGCTTTTTGCAGACTGAGTACGGACGTACTCGCACAAGAAAGAAAAGGAGAATAGAATTGGCTATCCTTGAAACACAGGAGCTTACATACACCTACAGCATGGGAACTCCCTTTGAGAAGACCGCTGTAGACCATGTGAGCCTTAAAATAGACGAGGGTGAAATGGTGGGCGTAATGGGACACACAGGCTCGGGAAAATCCACGCTCATACAGCACTTCAACGGACTGCTCAAGCCAACGTCGGGCAAGGTGCTCCTTGACGGCAAGGACATATGGGCAGACAAGGACAAGATAAGAGATGTCCGCTTCAAGGTGGGACTTGTTTTCCAGTACCCCGAATATCCGATATTCGAGGAGACTGTATTCAAGGACATCGCCTTCGGACCTAAGAATATGGGACTTGACGAAGCCGAGATAAAGCGCCGTGTATACGAAACAGCCCGTGATATCGGACTTAAAGAGGAGCTTATGGAGCGTTCGCCCTTTGAGCTCTCAGGCGGTCAGAAGCGCCGCGTTGCTATTGCAGGCGTAATGGCTATGGAGCCGAGAGTGCTCATACTGGACGAGCCTACCGCAGGTCTCGATCCGGCAGGCAGAGATAAGATACTCTCCCATATCAAGCGCTATCACGAGCGCACAAAGAATACCATACTCATAGTCTCCCACAGCATGGAGGACATTGCCACATTTGCCGACAAGATACTTGTCATGAGCAAGGCTAAGCTCTTCTGCTATGATGAGACAGTGAATGTGTTCGCAAGAGCTGATGAGATATCGGACATAGGTCTTGATGTACCTCAGATAACCAAGGTCTTCGGAGAGCTAAGGCGCAGGGGACTTGATTTCGGCAAGGAAGTCTATACCGTGGGATATGCCCGCGACCTGCTTCTGAAGCACCTGAACGCAAAGGGAGGTACGCTGAATTGCTGAGAGATATAACCATCGGACAGTACTTCCCCGGGGACAGCATCATACATAAGCTGGATCCGAGATTCAAGATCGTAATAACGCTCCTCTACATCGTAATGCTCTTTTCGGGAGGCAGCTATCTCTGCTTAGTGGTAGGAGCTGTCTATACCTTCGGAGCTATCCTGCTTTCGAGGATACCCGTGAAGATGTTCTGGAAGAGCGTAAAACCGCTGCTGCCGTTCCTGATAATAACGGCGGTGCTGAACCTGCTGCTCATGAACACAGGCGATGTGATCTGGCAGTGGAAATTTCTGAAAATAACCGAAAGCGGTCTGAACACCAGCTTATTCATGGTCATAAGGATAGTGCTCCTCATCATGGGAAGCTCTCTCTTGACATATACCACCTCACCAATAACACTTACAGACGCTATTGAAAGGCTCCTTTCGCCGCTGCGCAAGGTGAAATTCCCGGTGCATGAGCTGGCAATGATGATGTCGATCGCACTCCGCTTCATACCGACACTCATTGAGGAGACCGACAAGATAATGTCTGCACAGAAAGCTCGCGGAGCTGAAATAGACACAGGCAGCTTTACAACAAGAGCTAAGAATCTCATCTCCATACTGGTGCCGCTGTTCATATCAGCATTCAGACGCGCAGATGAGCTCGCAACAGCAATGGAGTGCCGTTGTTATCACGGCGGAGACGGAAGAACAAGATTAAGACAACTCAGATCTGCTCCGAGGGACTATATCGCACTTGCGATAACGGTTCTTTTCCTTGTGGGAGTGATCGTGCTCGGCAAGATCGCCTGAGCAGAACAAAAGAGAGGGAAAAAATGAACAATGAGGAAAAAGTGACCGCTGCACACAGTCGTATGGAGCGGTTCAGGAAAGGCAAATTCTATCGGATAATGTACGAAAAGGGAGTATTCTATTTTATCCTTTCGTTCCTTATCCCATTTTCGATAATACTTTATGCCTTTGGTCAGTACGGGATACACCCTTTCGGAGACAGGCAGATACTTGTCGTTGACCTCTGGCATCAGTACTATCCGTTTTTCAGGGTGCTGCGTGAAAAGCTCACCACAGGTGGCTCGATGCTGTATTCGTGGGAAAACGGACTTGGTACGAATTTCCTGTCGCTGATATCTTATTACGCAGCAAGTCCGCTGAACCTGCTGTCGGTATTTTTCGGCGAGGGGAACGAGCGTGACGCGCTCACGTTCATACTTGCGGCAAAGATAGGCTTTGCGGGAGCGTTTTTCAGCACATTCCTGCGATATACCTACAAACGCAAGGACTTTTCGATATGTATGTTCTCGGTGATGTATGCTCTTTGCAGCTATACGCTGGGATACTACTGGAACGTAATGTGGTTCGATACCATAGCACTGTTCCCGCTGGTAATGATGGGAATCGTGGCTATATGCCGCGAAGGAAAGTGGAAGGTATTCACCTTTGCACTGGCACTGTCCCTCATATCCAACTACTATATCGGCTACTTCACTTGTGTGTTCTCGATATTCATGTTTGCTGCGGCAAGCATTATCGAGTGCAAGAGCATCAAGGACTGGTTCAAAAAGCTGTTCCTTATGCTGCGTTCATCTATACTCGGAATATGGCTGGGCGGATTCATACTCCTGCCCGCATACTTCGGACTGAAACTCACATACAGCGCAAACAACACCATGCCGACTGTTGTGACCTTCTACGAGGACTGGAAGAAGATAATCTCCCATGTACTTTCTTACGATGCGCCTACAAAGGTGGACGGACTCCCGAACTACGCCTGCGGAATGCTTGCAGTGCTGCTTTTCGGCGTGTTCCTGTTCTCATTCGGCATAAAGATAAGAGAGAAGATAGCTTCACTGCTCATGCTTGCACTCATAGTTGTGAGCTGCAACATGAATATCCTCAA
>CACZEJ010000105.1 GCA_902780115.1 Ruminococcus flavefaciens
GTAGCAGCAGCGGCAGCAGCGTCAACAGCGTCGACGAAGTCCTGATACTCCTTAGAGTAGTCAGCACCGGCTGCGGGACCCGTCAAGAAGATCTTCACGTAGTCGAACATGAACTGAGAGTTGTTCCACTTCACACCAAGGGTAAGGTTACCATCAAGAACCTCAATGTCAGTGAAGATACAATCGTGACGACCAGAATACTGTCCGTAGTTATCCAGAACCTCGCTGGCAGCGAACTCCTCGGGAACTTCACAACTCAGCTCTATGCCGCTTTCGGTCAGCTCCACGGCAACCTCGTCGTAAAGCCCCACGGTCTGGAATACGCTCTCGATGGTGTGGTAGCCGTTCGGGAGCTTTCCCGTAACGTCCAGCGCAAGATTTATCTTCGCCGCTGTTTTAACTTTCATCACTTCTCAGCCTCCAGCTTTTTCAGGAACTTCTCGATACGGCTGACAGCTTCCATGAGGTGCTTGAGGGAGTACGCATAGGATATGCGGATATAGCCCTCTCCGCTCTCTCCGAAGGCACTTCCCGGGACCGTAGCCACCTTCTCCTCGAAAAGAAGTCTCTCGCAGAACTCCTCGCTGGTAAGACCTGTGCTCTTTATGCACGGGAACACGTAGAATGCGCCCTCGGGATTGAAGCAGGTCAGTCCCAGACGGTTGAACTCGCCAACAAGGTATCTGCGGCGGGCATCGTACTCGCTGACCATTTTTGCAACTTCATCATCGCAGGAGGTAAGCGCTTCAACGGCTGCATTCTGGCTGATGAACGGACTGCACATGATGCCGTACTGATGTATCTTTGATATCTGCGTGATTATCGGCTCGGGAGCTGTTACATAGCCCAGTCTCCAGCCTGTCATGGCATAAGCCTTTGAGAAGCCGTTGACATAGATAGTACGCTCTCTCATGCCCTCCAGCTCGATAATGGAAAAATGCTTCCTGCCGTAGGTGAGCTCGGAGTATATCTCATCGGAGAGTATCATTATATCGGTATCTCTCAGGAAGTCAGCTATGGGCATCAGGTCTTCCTTCGTCATGACAGCTCCCGTAGGATTGTTCGGGAAAGGCAGTATGAGCAGCTTTGTGCGCTCTGTTATCTTGTCCCTGAAGTCCTCAACAGTGAGCTTGAAGTTGTTCTCTATGCGCGTAGGCACGGGAACAGGCACACCGCCTGCAAGCTCCACCAGAGGAGCATAACAGACGAAGCAGGGCTCTACAACGAGCACCTCGTCACCGGGGTCAAGAAGTCCTCTGAGAGCAAGGTCGATAGCCTCAGAGCCGCCCACTGTAACGATTATCTCCTTGTCGGGGTCGTATTTTACGCCATGCTTCTTATTTATAGTATCGGATACAGCATTTCTCAGGGGAGCAAGTCCCTTGTTAGGACCGTAGATGATGTGCTTGCGCTCCAACACCTTTATCGCAGCGCGTCTGATAGCCCACGGAGTATTGAAGTCGGGCTCGCCTACACCGAGGGAGATGACACCCTCCATAGTTCCTGCTATATCAAAGAATTTACGTATGCCCGATGGCTTTATTCGTTTTATCTTGTCCGAAAGGACTTTATCGTAATCTATCACGATCAGCCGAGTCCCCTTTCATCAGGTTCTTCATTGTCGATGAATATACCCTTTTCCTTGTATTTTTTAAGAATGAAGTGAGTAGATGTCGAGAGTATGCCCTCGATAGTTGCAAGGCGCTCGGAAACGAAGAAGGCAACGTCCTTCAGGTCGCTTCCCCTTACCTCAACGGCAAGGTCATAAGCACCCGATGACATAAGGCTGACGCTCTCCACCTCGTCATACATCATGATAGTCTTTGCGATATCGTCAAAGCCGCAGTCACGCTGCGGAGTAACTTTGAGCTCGATAGTTGCGTAAACAGTGGACTTGTCATAGAGGTCATCATCAACGATAACGCTGTATCCCTTGATAACGCCTTCCTTTTCGAGTCTCTCTATCTCTGCGGCAGCTTCCTCAGCGGAGATGCCCAGCATCTCACCAAGCGCCGTATTGGATATACGAGCGTTCTGCTGTAAAATTCTTACGATGTCTTTCATAGTATCATTTCCTTTCGTTATTTATCAGTAATCTACATATTCACCCTGTTTATAACCGTAGTATTCAAGCACGTCGTCCCATGTCCTGTCCACGAAATTGAGATATCCATAGCCCAAGTCACAATCGCCGACATATTTCTTATCGCGGGCTGTGTCCCAGCAGAAGAGCTTTGTCACACTGTAGCCGTTGTATTCAAGTACGTATTCTATGTCGCCGTGTTCAGGTATCTCCCAGTCGAAATCAGAGGTAAAAGGAGCATCTTTGCTCCATTTTCCGTAGAGATATACGGGGATATCGTTTTCGCCTCGGTTGTATTCCCATGCAATAGCCGCGGCAAGGTCGCAGGACTCCATGAGATCCTTGTCATCGAGATCATATCCCTTAGGTTCTTGATAACTGCTGTTATTATAGCTGTTGTAGCCGTAATCTTCATCTTCCAGCTTTATATCGGTATATTCACCGTACTCCAGTCCGAATTTCGCAAGTACCTTTTTCCATTTCAGTTCTCTTATATCGTCAGCATCCTCTATATCGCCGTAAATTCCGACCTTATCCTTTCGTGAAGTGCCACTGCAGCAGATAACAGCCTTCGGCTGACCTGTCTCATCGGGAATAATTATATATTCAAACTCTTTGTCATTAACGAAATATTTATTGACCTTTTCGCCGAAATCTCCCTCTCCTGTCTTTGTGTAGATGATATCATTGCCGAATTTGCTTTCCTCATCTACCAGAACGCAGAGTATAGAATTGTAAATTGATTTGGCGTTCATATTTGCGGAAGCCGTTTTGCTCTTTTTAACATAGCCCATCATACCTAAGCTGAGGTCGAGACCGCTTCCGCTTTTATCCTTTTTCTCGGTAGTTTCCTGAGCTTCCGTTGTAGTTTCAGGCTCGGATTTTTCCTCAGACCTTCTGCTCTCTTTGCCGCAGCTAAAAGAAACAGATGCAGAAAGAAGCGCAAGACTGAGCAATAACGCTCTTTTAGCTTTCATATTCATTCTCCCATTATGTTATGTCTATGAAATAAGGCTTTCTTTTTTTGAAGTAAGCTATTCGGCTGAAGCCTGCCGCTCGTGCAATGGCTATGCCGTCAGCAGAGTTGACAGCTATATCCTCAACTGTGTGCGAATCCGAGCCTATGGTAACTATCTCGCCGCCCATTTCGCGAAAAAGCTTCACGTATTTAAGACACGGGAAACAATCTCCATAACCCTGACGGATACCAGACGTATTTATCTCGATGCCTTTGCCGTTCATGGCAAGAACGCGGAAGATATCCGCGATAATATCGTCATATCGGCTTATATCAAGGTCAATGCCCGCTTTCAGCTTCAGATAGCGCATAAAATATGTAAGATGCGCAAGAACATCGAATTTTCCCCAGACGCTCAGCTTGTAAAGCTCCTCGAAGTAACGCTGACAAAGCTCATATATGCCGTCGATCGTGTAGCTGCTGTAGTCTATGAAGCAGAAATCCTCTGTTTTAGGGAGCTGATGCATCGAAGCAAGAACAAAGTCAAGCCGTGTATCACTTACTATTTTTTCCGCTATCTCAAAATCATGTGTAGCCTGCCCCATTTCTACGCCGCATATCAGATTCAGCATATCGCCGTGCTTCTTTTTCAGCTCGGTAACGGCAGAAACAGAGTTTTCAAAGTCTTTGCCGAAGTCAAAATACTGATAGGTAGTTTCATCGGGATAGTGTTCCTTTGAATACCAGCGGTTGCACTCACAGTGGTCGGTAATGGCGTAGGCGGCAAGTCCCAGCTCCGCAGCTCGCTTCACGCAAAGTTCTATATCAGCCTCGGAATCCACCGAAAACTGCGTATGTGTATGGCAGTCCATAAGTCTCATAGTCTCAGCCCCTTTTAACTGTATTCTTTTATTATAACACATAACATAAGAAATTTCCACTGTTTTTTTAAAAAACCTGCTTTAGAGGTACGGGCGGCGGAACGCCGCCCGTACACTTAGTTCTAAGTACTTAGAAGAAAAATTTTCCCGTGGCTGTTGCTTTTTGATCGTATGTGTGTTATAATTGTATCAATCATTCGGATAAAACCGGATAACAACAAAACGGAGGTTTTAACTATGAGAGCAGTTGTAACTGTTATTGGTAAAGACACTGTGGGTATCCTTCACAAAGTAAGCGGTATCTGCGCAGAATACAATGTAAACGTCATCGAGGTCACACAGAGCGTTCTTCAGGATATGTTCGCTATGATAATGCTGGTAGATATATCCTTGATAAAGGGAGATTTCTCCGAACTCGTTGAAAGAATGACAGCTCTCGGCACTGAGCTTGGACTCTCTATCCACACAATGCACGAGGATATCTTCAACTCCATGCACAGTATCTGATGAAAGGAAGTACGTTCAATGCTTAACGTATATAATATACTTGAAACTATCCGCATGATACAGGACGAATGTCTTGATATCCGTACTATCACTATGGGTATCTCTCTCCTTGACTGTATCGACACGGATATCGACAAAGCCTGTGAAAAGGTTTACAACAAGATCGTCACAAAGGCAGGAAATCTCGTTAAAGTCGGTCAGCAGATAGAGACTGAGTACGGTATCCCCATCGTAAACAAGCGTATCTCTGTAACTCCTATCGCTATGCTTGCAGCTGCCTGCCCTGACGGTGATCCTGTCAAATTCGCAAAGGCTCTCCAGAGAGCTGCCGATACCTGCGGAGTAAACTTCATAGGCGGCTATTCGGCTCTGGTACACAAGGGATTCAGCGCAGGAGATATGGCTCTCATCAAGTCTATCCCCGAGGCTCTCGATGTTACACAGAACCTTTGCTCGTCCGTAAATATCGGCTCTACAAAGTCGGGCATCAACATGGACGCTGTCAAGATAATGGGTCAGATAGTCAAGGAAGCTGCTGTAAGAACAGCTGACCGTGACTGCATAGGACCTGCAAAGCTGGTCGTATTCTGTAATGCCGTTGAGGATAACCCCTTCATGGCTGGTGCTTTCCACGGTGTGGGCGAGCCTGACTGCGAGATACACGTAGGTGTTTCGGGTCCGGGAGTTGTACGCGCAGCTCTTACAAAGTACCCTGACGCTTCTATAAATGAGATCGCAGATATAATCAAAAAGACTGCATTCAAGATAACACGTATGGGACAGCTCGTTGGTGCAAGAGCTTCCGAGCTCCTCGGTGTACCTTTCGGTATCGTTGACCTTTCACTTGCTCCTACACCTGCTATTGGCGACAGTGTTGCTCATATCCTTGAGGAAATGGGACTTGAAATGTGCGGTACTCACGGCACTACAGCCTGCCTCGCAATGCTCAACGACGCAGTTAAGAAGGGCGGAGTAATGGCTTCGTCAACAGTCGGAGGACTTTCAGGTGCATTTATCCCTGTATCAGAGGACGCAGGCATGATAGATGCAGCTGTTGCAGGAGTTCTCAGCCTTGAAAAGCTCGAAGCTATGACAGCTGTATGCTCTGTTGGTCTTGATATGATAGTTGTTCCCGGAGATATCACACCTGAGACTATCTCTGCTATCATCGCAGACGAAGCTGCTATCGGTATGGTAAACTCCAAGACTACTGCTGTACGTCTTATCCCTGCTATCGGAAAGAAAGAGGGAGATACCCTCGAATTCGGCGGACTTCTCGGAAGCGGCCCTGTTATGCCTATCCGTGAGAAGTCACCTGCAAAGTTCATCAACCGCGGCGGTCGTATCCCTGCACCTATGCAGAGCTTAAAGAATTAATAAGCAGAAATCAAAAATAGTAAGTTGGGAACGCCGTCCTCGGCGTTCCGTAACGGTAGGGGCGGATATTATCCGCCCTTTTCAGTTCTTATTTATTATGTAAGGCATACAGGGGCGCACACTGTGCGCCCCTACTATTCTACTTTCTACTCGCTACTCACTAAACAAGGAGGTGTTACTATGGATATCCGCAATATCCCCACACTTTTCGGACTTCCCGAAGCTGATACGCTGTCCGAGCTCAATGCAGGTCACATAAACCGTACCTTTCTCGCGGACTGCAACGGTGAGAGAT
>CACZEJ010000106.1 GCA_902780115.1 Ruminococcus flavefaciens
TTGTAGAGCTCCACCCAGTCGTACATATTGCCGTCAGGGGCAGCATATGCAGTATTCTTCGGGCAGACCTCATTGATCGTTACACCGCTTGCAGCAGCAGCTTTTGTTTCAGGAAAATAACCTGCTGTACCGAGCAGGAGTGCAAGGCTCATTATACCTGCTCCTGTTCTGCGTGCATTTTTCTTTAACATTTCAATCCCTCCATATGATCTTTCATGTTTTTACACACTGTATTATGTGCATTGTTTTCGTCATTCGGTGTAATTATAATATCTGTCCAGTCTTAAAATAATCTTAAAGTAAACTTAAACAACACAGCACCGAAATATGTAACTAAAGTTCACTTTTTGACGATATCCCGTAGTTTCAGTATAACGCTTTACACAAATTATGTCAACTGTATCCGCAAAAAATGAACAACATATGCAAAGTCCGCAAAAAGTGGTATAACTTTTGTGCTATTTTGTGCACGAAGACAACATTTAATGCCGTTACTATGACAATAATAAAAAAACTCTTGACTATCAAGCAGTTTTGTTATATTATAATAGGTGAGACATTTGCCATAAAGTAGCGGTTTGTGAACCCCAAAAGTCCCCTTCCGCCGCTTTTCGGCACAGGAATGAGATCATTTTTCATTCCAAAATAACTAAAGAAGGTCATTATATGCTCATACTCGGAATAGAAAGCTCCTGCGACGAGACTGCCGCAAGCGTTGTGGAAAACTGCCGCGAGATACGCTCGTCGGTCATTTCCACTCAGATAGAGGAGCATCGGAAATACGGCGGAGTAGTCCCCGAGATAGCTTCGCGCCGCCACTGTGAAAATATCCTCGGCGTTGTTAGTCAGGCGCTCGACGAAGCTAAGGTGAGCCTCGCCGATCTTGACGGTATTGCCGTAACATACGCTCCCGGACTTATCGGAGCGCTTCTTGTGGGAGTGAGCTTCGCAAAGGCTCTTGCAATGTCATCAGGCAAACCGCTCATTCCCGTCCACCATATAGCAGGACATATCGCTACAAACTACCTCACGTTCCCGGAGCTCGAGCCGCCTTACCTCTGCCTTGTGGCAAGCGGCGGTCACAGCCATATCATCGAGGTTCTCAGCTATACAAAGTTCCGTGTGGTCGGACGTACTCACGATGACGCAGCAGGCGAATGCTTTGACAAGTGCGCCCGTGCTATGGGATTCCCGTATCCAGGCGGCGTACATATCGACAACGCCGCAAAAACAGGCGACAGAACTGCCTTCAGGCTCCCACACCCTGCCGTTGCGGGAAGCGAATTCGATTTCAGCTTTTCGGGACTGAAGACCAATGTCATCAACCTGCTCCATAATGCCGAACAGAAAGGCATAGATATAAACAAAAACGATCTTGCAGCAAGCCTTCAGGGTACTATCGCAGATATACTCACCGATAAGACTATCCGTGCAGCAGAGGCTCTCGGATATAAAAAGGTGGCACTTGCAGGAGGAGTTTCCGCTAACACGGGGGTACGTGCAGCGCTCTCCGAAGCTTGTGCAGAACGAGGATTCCGGTTCTATATGCCCGAAAAGAAGCTCTGCGGCGATAACGGCGCTATGATAGCCTGTCAGGGCAGCTATAACCTTATCGCGGGCATTACAGCCGACGAAAGCCTGAACGCTGTTGCAACTCTGTCAATGGAGGACATCTGAGCCTCTGTCGGCAGCATAAACATGATGTGAAGGAGAATGATTATGGGGTGCTTGGGTAATATCATATGGCTGATATGCGGAGGTTTTATCAGCGGTCTCAGCTGGTTTTGTCTGGGACTGCTCTGGTGTCTCTCCATTGTCGGCATACCTGTCGGAAAACAATGTTTCAAATTCGCAAGTCTGTCGTTCTGCCCGTTCGGCAAAAAAGTTGAATACGACGGCGGTATGGTCAAGACTTCGCTGAACATAGTATGGCTCATATTCGGCGGACTTCTCATGGCTCTGCAATACGCAGTATGGGGACTCCTGCTCTGCATCACTGTCGTAGGGGTACCCTTCGGTATGCAGATGTTCAAGCTGGCAAAGCTCTCGCTCATGCCGCTGGGGGCTAAGATCAAATGATATTTATTTGACAATCATTGCCGCAGTAAGAGGTATACTATGGATATCATCTTTGAATTTATACTGGAGCTCGTTCTGGAACTGATCGGCGAAGGAATATATGAAGCAAGCAAAAGCAGCAGGCTGCCAAAACCGCTGCGTTTGATACTTACAGCCATGATACTCTTATTCTTTGCCGCTTTTATAGGAATGTTCTTCCTTATCGCATTCATTATGTTCAGGAATGATGCCGTGATCCTCGGTATTATCATGGCACTGCTCGGTCTTTATGTTCTTTTTTGCTCCGTCAGAAAATTCAGACGGGCATATTCAAGTAAAAAGTGATAACGAGGCTTTTCAATAAAGCTCATCACAAAGGAGAATAATATGAAAACTATCAATATCGCAATAGACGGTCCTGCGGGCGCAGGAAAAAGCACCATCGCAAAAATGGTCTCGAAGGAGCTTGGCTATATCTATGTGGATACAGGTGCGCTCTACCGCACCATCGCGCTCTATATAACCGAAAACGCTATCCCCGACGATGAGATAGCCGCTTCCCTTGAAAAGGCTGATGTATCTCTCAGATTCATCGACGGTGTGCAGAGAGTATTCCTCGGTGACAGAGATGTTTCAGACCTTATAAGAACTCCCGAGATATCTATGGCTGCTTCACGTACCTCCGCTATACCTGCTGTAAGAGCTTACCTTTTCGACACTCAGCAGAAGATCGCCCGTGAGAACAACGTCCTCATGGACGGACGCGATATCGGTACAGTCGTTCTCCCTGACGCAGACGTTAAGATATTCCTTACAGCTTCCGCCGAGGAACGCGCCAACCGCCGCTACAAGGAGCTTGCAGAAAAGCCTGACTGCCCGACGTATCAGGAGATACTCGATGATATCATCAAGCGCGACTATCAGGATATGCACCGTGAAACAGCTCCTTTGAAACAGGCTGACGATGCCGTTCTCGTTGACACCACAAAGCTTGATTTGGAAGGATCCGCTGCGGCTATCGTTAAGATCATCAAGGATAAGCTGCAATAAACGCCCTGTGCGGAAAGGATCATACTATGGAAAAGAAAAAAGCGACCAACTGCGAGACCTGCACGAACTATGTCTACGATGACGATTATGACTGCTATGTGTGCATGGTCAATCTCGACGAAGATGAGATGTACCGCTTTTTGCAGGGCACGAACTATGCCTGTCCATACTATCGGCTCGACGACGAATACGGCGTTGTACGCCACCAGAATTAATAAATGATGCGGCTCCCTGCCGTACCGTCACTGTGAAGCTCCGTTACCTCAGCACACTGTCCCGTACAGAGCTTTCCAAGCACAGTTATTACATCACATTCAGGAGATATCCCCTTTTTCACTGCCTGCTCAGCTATTCCTCTGAGCTGTTCCGCACTGTACTCATCAAGGAGCTTCCCGCCGTCAGAGCTGTATACCACCATGCATGACGGTGATACCTTCCAGCTGTTCAGCATATGCTCAAGAAGCTTGCAGCAATCAGTGCCGTCAACTATAAGCAGCTCGGTATACCCTGTAAACACGGCTCTGCCGTTTTTCAGCTCAGCGCATGACCTTGCCGAGTCGATATCTTCTCCCTGTGCCGAGATAACACCTTCATCGTAAAACGAAAACGTCACAGAGCTGTTATCAGCTCCGCTGACCGCCGCTGCTCTGAGATAGCTTCTCTCGTGTATCCTTCCCGAAGCACACCCCGAGCTCGCGGAAAGAGCTAAACATGACAATATCATAAATATACTTTTCAAAATAGCACTCCTTTTTGCAATTCACCGTTTATTCACACAAATACGCTAAAAATTCAACACTGTTTTGCATAAAATATGTTAATATTATATTGAGAATTTGTAGGAGGTGAGCCAATGGATCTCACTGACACCTCAGAAAAAATGATTATTAATGTTGTAGACCAATTCGATTATTCTACACAGAACGATGTCTATAATGAAAGCTTCAAAACATGGCGAAAAAATAAACAGAACCCCTACGCTTTCAACTTCAAGCAGAACCGCAAGGAAAGTGTCTTCGTGGACGGAAAGGGTTTTGAATCAAAATCAGCCGCAACTGCTGAGCGTGACTGCATAAGCAAAATAATGTATATCGCAGGCATCGCAATGCTCATGTGGATAGTCATAGATAATATAATAGGCAAGATCATCGTTGGTATATTCGACTTCATAGGCTTCGACATACATACTTCCCTGTTCAGTACCTCATGGTACGGCGGCAGCTCAGAGATAATCACTTCTCTGATGGCTATAAGCTTTGTGAAGCTGCTTGTCCCGCTGATATACCTTCATAAAAAGCTGAAAATGCCTCGTCAGGTAGAGCATATGAGCACTCTGAACCACACTTCCGATCTGCTCGGCGCTATCTGTATGACCATGGCTATAAGCGCTGTTGCGAGCCTTCCAAATATCTATACCAACAGAACATGGCAGCTTTTCAACTACTTCCGTTCCATAAATGCTGATATCTCAGTCTGGAACCAGGAACAGTTCGTGGTTTATACCATTTTTGACATTATAATCATTTCAATAATGACAGAATTACTTTTCCGCGGCGCTATATTCGGCGCTCTGCGGCAATTCGGCGACAGATACGCCATAATCATCACTTCTGCCATGGCAGGATTGCTTGTACAGGATTTCCGTGAATTCCCTGCCGCTGTCCTTATATCAGCAGTTGCCTCTGTGTCAATGCTCAGGAGCGGCTCTATATTCACATCTATATTCGTACAGGTCGTATTCAAAATGTACCGCCTTGCACTGGTGCTTCTGGAGGAAAATTCGAGCGATCCCGCATTTCTAAGACGAAATTCCTTCATACTCATAGCATTCGTGTCAGGAGCGGCAGGAGTAGTCATGCTTTACCTCATAAGAGGAACAAAGTACACAAGGCTTGCAGTCTACAAGTCAGAGATAACCTGCAAGGAAAGGCTCAATATCGCCTGTAAAAGCTTCCCTGCCCCTGCTGTGATATGCCTTTGTCTGCTCTCAGCTATAATAAAACTCATATTTTAGGTGATCCCAGATGGATAAATACATGAGCCGGGCACTTGAACTGGCAAAGCTCGCATTCGACGAGGGCGAAGTCCCCGTGGGCGCTGTTGTGGTGAAAAAGACTACCGGTGAGATCGTCGGCGAGGGAAGAAACAGACGTGAGGGCGCTAAGAACGCTCTTGCTCATGCCGAGATCATTGCCATTGACGAAGCCTGCCGAACCCTCGGCGGCTGGAGGCTTCCCGAGTGCGCGATATATGTCACTCTCGAACCCTGTCCGATGTGCTGCGGCGCAATAATCAACTCCCGCATCGACAACGTTATCTTCGGTGCATACGACCTCAAGAGCGGCTCTGCCGTTTCAGTACAGAAAATGTTCGACTATCCTTACAATTACCGTCCCGAGGTCACGGGTGGTGTAATGGAAGAAGAATGTGCGGCTATACTATCTGAATTCTTCAAACAGCTGCGCGAAAAGAAAAGCCGCAAATAATACGTTCCCCTCCGCTGCTTCATGCAGCGGTTTTTTTTGCGCACAGAGGTGCTGCCGCCATTGCAGCGGCTGCCGCAGCAGCGCGAAGGAGCACAAGCGGCTGTGAGGGCATGACCACAGCTGCCGCCACTGTAAGGGCTATCACTGCCGTGCTCCGCCACTTTGTGAACCGCGGAAAGAGCTCCCTGACGATATACGCGCCTGTCATGACCTGAAGCGAGACAGAAAATACCGCAAACACTACAAACACCTCAAGAAACAGCGAATCTATGCGCTGGGCATCAAGAGGCTGAGAAAGCTGCGCCGCGGTTATCACAGGGAAATCAGCAAGCGGCATTATTCCGCCTGTTACCGAGAGCACCGTCAGCAGCACTATTACTGCCGCAGCTGCTTTTACTGCAAAATAGCCTGTTACCGCCTTTATTCTATCTTCCCTGACATCGCCCAGCAGCACTGCAAAGCTGCCAAAATCACCTGATCCATGTCG
>CACZEJ010000107.1 GCA_902780115.1 Ruminococcus flavefaciens
ACACCCTACCAAAGGCGCTGCCTCTGGACTCTGCCAAAGGAACACAGTCCCTTTGGAATCCCGTTATTAGTTGAAATCGACTTTTTCGACAAGCTGAACAGTCCTTTGGACTGTTTTTTTAATTCACCCGTGCGGAGCGAGTGAAACGAGCGACAACGTGGATAGGGTGCAGCGTCACGCTGCCGTCACGCTGCAAAAATGATTTTATTGACTTTTTTCCACCCCTGTGATATACTAAAGAAAAAACGTATCGAAAGGAATAGCTATGAATCCCCCCGAAATACTTTATATGGTAGTTCCGTGCTATAACGAGCAGGAAGTTCTCAGAGAGACTGCACAGCAGTTAAAAGCAAAATATTCCTCACTGATATCACAGGGGCTTATCTCTCCCGAAAGCCGCATCGTATTCGTAAACGACGGTTCAGCTGACCAGACATGGGGGATCATAAGCGAACTTCATGCCAAAGAACCCAATTACTTCTCGGGCATTGACCTCGCTCATAACAGCGGTCACCAGAACGCAGTCCTTGCGGGTCTTATGACGGTCAAGGATATCTGCGATATGTGCATAACTATGGACGCAGACCTTCAGGACGATATCAACACCATCGACGAGATGGTGAAGAAGTACTACGAGGGAAATCAGGTGGTATACGGCGTGAGAAGTGCCCGCGACACCGACACCTTCTTCAAAAAGACAACCGCTGAGGGCTTCTACAAGTTCATGAAGATCATGGGCGCTGATGTGGTATACAACCACGCGGACTTCCGCCTTATGAGCAAAAGAGTTTTGCAGGAGCTTTCAGGCTTCAAGGAGGTCAACCTGTTCCTCCGCGGAATGGTGCCCCTTATAGGCTTCCAGAACTGCAAGGTGTACTACGAACGCCACGAAAGAGCCGCAGGCGAGAGCAAATACCCCCTGAAACGTATGCTTTCCTTTGCCGTCAACGGCATAACCTCGTTCAGCACAAAACCCCTGAAACTCATCACGGCTCTGGGTCTTATCATGTCGGTAGTCAGCTTTTTTGCCTTTGTATGGGCGTTTTTCACAAAAATAACAGGCTTTACCGAGCACGGCTGGTCGAGCACCATTTGTTCAATATGGCTCATAGGCGGCTTGCAGCTGTTCTGTCTGGGCATAATCGGTGAGTACATCGGCAAGATATACGCCGAGGTCAAGCAGCGTCCGCGGTATATTGTAGCGGAGTTCCTCAACAACGCTAAAAAAGAAGAAAAATAACTTCCAAGGAGATAAAAATGAGCTTAACAATATCTGAATTCTTCGCTAATTACTGGGCGATCCTCTTATTCGCTGCCGTACTTGTATTACTGATAAAGATAAAGCATAAGATAAAAAAGACCGTATTTCTGGCGATCCTTATTGGTGCAGGTCTGTTCGCTTCGGGCATCACAGTATTCAATTTCAAATAAGATCATTTCGGACTGCCTCTGGCAGTCCGTTAATTTTTGTGCTGTAAGCGAGTGGAACGAGCGGCAACGTGGCTGCGGTCGAGCTGGCTCAGCTCGCGCTGCGGCTAAAAAGTCTTGACTTTTTTCTGCGTTTGCGGTAAAATATAAGTTGACTATTAATAAATAAAAGCGAGGTTGCTTGTTATGCTTAAAAACAATGAAAAAGTAATGGATAAGATCGTTGACCTTTGTAAATCAAAGGGCTTTGTATACCCTGGCTCTGAGATCTACGGCGGTCTTGCTAATACATGGGACTACGGTCCGCTGGGCGTTGAGCTCAAAAACAACATCAAAAGAGCTTGGATGAAGAAGTTCGTTCAGGAGAACAAGTACAACGTTGGTCTTGACTCCGCTATCCTCATGAATCCACAGACTTGGGTGGCTTCGGGTCATATCGGCGGCTTCTCAGACCCTCTCATGGACTGTAAGGAGTGTAAAACTCGTCACCGTGCCGACAACCTCATCGAGGACTTCGACGGCACTAACGTTGCAGGCTGGTCAAACGAGCAGATGATGAACTACATCAAGGAAAAAGGCATCGTATGCCCTAACTGCGGCAAGCAGAACTTCACCGATATCCGTCAGTTCAACCTTATGTTCAAGACATTCCAGGGCGTTACAGAGGACAGCAAGTCCGAGCTTTATCTCCGTCCTGAGACTGCACAGGGTATCTTCGTAAACTTCGCAAATATACAGAGAACTACACGTAAAAAGGTTCCTTTCGGCGTTGCTCAGGTAGGTAAGTCCTTCCGTAACGAGATCACTCCCGGTAACTTCATCTTCCGTGTACGTGAGTTCGAGCAGATGGAGCTTGAATTCTTCTGCAAGCCTGGTACTGACCTTGAATGGTTCGACTACTGGAGAAGCTACTGCAAGAACTTCCTTCTCTCTCTCGGTCTCAAGGAGGAGAATATCCGCCTCCGTGACCACGACAAGGAGGAGCTCTGCTTCTATTCAAAGGCTACTACAGACTTCGAGTACCTCTTCCCGTTCGGCTGGGGCGAGCTCTGGGGCGTTGCTGACAGAACAGACTACGACCTCACACAGCATATCAATACCAGCGGCAAGTCTCTCGAATACTTCGATCCTGAGACAAACGAGAAGTATATCCCTTACGTTATCGAGCCTTCTCTCGGCGTAGAGAGACTCTTCCTCTCTGTCGTTACCGAGGCTTACGACGAGGAGGAACTCGTTTCCACTGACAAGAACGGCAACGAGAAGAAGGAAGTAAGAACAGTTATGCACTTCCACCCTGCTCTTGCTCCTTTCAAGGCTGCTGTACTCCCGCTTGTTAAGAAGCTCTCACCAAAGGCTGAGGAAGTATATGAGATGCTCTCCAAGAAGTTCATGGTAGACTTCGACGAAGCTGGTACTATCGGTAAGAGATACCGCCGTCAGGACGAGATCGGTACACCATTCTGCATCACTTACGACTTCGATACTCTCGAAAAGGACAACTGTGTAACAGTTCGTGACCGTGATACAATGCAGCAGGAGCGTGTAGCTATCGACGACCTCGTTGCTTACCTCGAAGCTAAAATGGAATTTTAATTGTATGGAACGCCGTTCTCGGCGTTCCGCAATTCACAAAAAAGGACACCCAATGGGTGTCCTTTTTTCATTTAGTTACCTGTCCCTTGCGGTATCTGCCGAAGAATATACCGTCATCGACGTATTTATCAGCCTGCGACACCCACATAGGAAATTTTCCTGTTGCAAGAGCCGTCTGACCATTGAGCATTCCCGTATGGAAAGAGATATGCCTGAACTGTCTCAGCACCAACTCCATGCGTGTGTGCTCGCAGTTTTCGGGACATTCATAGAGCATATCATCTGTGAGAGTGTCAAGATAATCGAGAGTTTTCTTCTCCACCGCATCAAGATACTCCAGAAGCTGCTCATCTGAAAGAACCACAGTTGCAGGCTTGTCGGGATTGTCCAGCCCTTCCTCGTGGAATGGAGGTTCATTATAAACGCACGGGTTTATAAACCATTTATCAGCTGAATGTATAGCGTGATATGCCCATCTCCAGCAGGGAGCTCCGCAGCACAGAGCGTCACGGTCGTAAGTTCGCAGTGAAGTCCTGATGTTCATAAAGTTTGGTATTACCATATCTTTGATTATTTTGCAAAGTTCGTTCATAAAATTTCCCTCCGTCCACATTCTTGTAGGGGCGCCCTTTGGGTGCCCGCGATTAACAAAACAACAATTTCTTTTATCAAAACCTACATGAATAAACAACACGCAACACGAGCGGCGGAACGCCGCCCCTACAATGGTTCATGCTACGTGTCATATAAGGCACGGGCGAACACTGTTCGCTCCTGTAATTTCGCATTCCGAATTAAAACAGCCGCTGCCCTCAGGCTATAGGCTAAGGGCTGACGGCTATAGGCTTATTACTTATCTTACTTTCTTTGCGATATCGTCAAGAAGCTTGCCGAGGAGGTCGTTCTGGCTCATAGAACCAAGATCGCCTTCACGTCTTGAAGATACTGAAACAGTACCGCTCTCGACTTCCTTATCACCGACAGTTACCCATACAGGGAGCTTTTCAAGTCGTGCGTCACGAACCTTCTTGCCCACCTTTTCAGCTCTGTCGTCGATAGCTGCACGGATACCTGCTGCGTCAAGCTTAGCAAGAAGCTCGTTGCAGTAGTCAAGGTGACGGTCTGCAACAGGAACGATACGTACCTGCTCGGGAGCGATCCAGAGAGGAAGTGCGCCTGCATACTTCTCGATGAGGTATGCGAGAGTTCTCTCGTAGCAGCCCAGTGATGTTCTGTGAATGATGTAAGGAGTTTTCTTTGAACCGTCAACGTCAACGTATTCCATGCCGAAACGCTGTGCGAGAAGCATATCTATCTGGATAGTAACGATAGTATCTTCCTTGCCGTAAACGTTCTTATACTGGATATCCAGCTTAGGACCGTAGAATGCAGCCTCGTCAATACCAATTGTGTACTTTACTCCGAGGTGGTCGAGGATCTTGCCCATGATGTCCTGAGCCTCGTCCCACTGTTCCTTAGTACCCTCGTACTTGTTCTTCGGGTTTGCAGGATCCCACTGTGAGAAGCGGAATGTGCAGTCCTCAAGGATACCAACAGTATCGAGCATATACTTAGCAAGCTCGAGACAGCCCTTGAACTCTTCTTCGAGCTGCTCTGGACGGAGCACAAGGTGTCCCTCTGAGATAGTGAACTGACGAACACGGATAAGACCGTGCATCTCGCCTGAATCTTCCTTACGGAACAGTGTTGAAGTCTCGCCCAGACGCATAGGAAGATCACGGTAAGAACGCTGTCTGTTGAGGAATACCTGATACTGGAAAGGACAAGTCATAGGACGGAGAGCGAAACACTCCTTCTCCTCGTCGTATGGGTCGCCCATGATGAACATACCGTCGAGGTAGTGATCCCAGTGACCTGATATCTTGAAGAATTCTCTCTTTGCGAATAAAGGTGTCTTTGTGAGAAGGTAGCCGCGCTTCTGCTCAACGTCCTCAACCCAGCGCTGGAGGAGCTGAACGACTCTTGCGCCCTTTGGAAGAAGTACAGGGAGACCCTGACCGATAACGTCAACAGTTGTGAAGTACTCCAGCTCACGTCCGAGCTTGTTGTGGTCGCGGAGCTTAGCTTCCTCACGCTGTTTGAGGTCAGCTTCGAGGTCGGCAGCCTTCGGATAAGCTGTAGCGTAAACACGGCTGAGCATCTTGTTCTTCTCGCTGCCGCGCCAGTAAGCACCTGTACATGAGATGAGCTTGAATGCCTTTACGGGAGCAGTTGTCATAAGGTGAGGGCCTGCGCAGAGGTCGATGAACTCGCCCTGCTTGTAGAACGAGATAGGCTCGCCCTTGTCAGCGTGTTCCTCGCAGAGCTCTACCTTGTAAGGTTCGTCCATTTCCTTGAGCTTAGCGATAGCGTCAGCAGGTGAGAGCTCGAACTTTTCAAGCTCGATGCCTTCCTTGACTATCTTCTTCATCTCAGCCTCGATCTTTTCAAGCTCCTCGGGAGTGAAAGGCTTTTCGAGGTCGAAATCGTAGTAAAATCCGTTGTCGATAGCAGGACCGATAGCAAGCTTTGCAGCAGGGTAAAGTCTCTTTACTGCCTGTGCAAGGATATGTGAAGCTGTGTGCCAGAAAGTCTTCTTGCCATCGATAGAATCGAATGTGCATACCTCGAACTGGCAGTCGCTGTCGATAACTGTGCGGAGATCCTTTACCTCTCCGTTGACCTTTACGCAGCAAGCTGCCTTGTAAAGTCCCATTCCTATGCCCTTGATGATCTCTGCGGCTGACTGTGCAGACTCGATCTCACGAACGCTGCCGTCAGGTAATGTTAATTTGATCATGATGATCTCTCCTTTTTCAATATTATTTATGTGAATATATTCTTTACTGAACAATTCGTCGTTTTCCCAGTTTGCGGGATTGTTTTCAATGTATTGCCATGCACCGCGGTATTCGCGCTCATTTCGCAATATCCTGTCATAAAATCTGCCTTGCCATACATGAAAACCTGATTTTTTTGAAACATAACCTTTCATTTGATTGATTATCATTGAAATTGTAGGGACAAGCGGTCTGTCTATACGAAAAATAACGTGTATATGATTAGGCATAATGACATATTTATCAACAAAAACCATTGGATAATGCTGATTCACTGAATTTAACGCGTCTTTTACATATCGACCATATTCCGAAAGACGTATTTTATTATGCGGACGGCCAATGGCCGTCCCTACATTTTTGGGGGTGTTTGCATTTTCAATTGTGTTGTTTGTATTCCCGATAAGCGGTTCATATTTATCATTATCCGCCCAGAAAATGCACATTTTATTTTGCGTGCATATTGTCACGAAATACGCGCCGTTTCGGGAATAATCGTAATTATCGAGGCGGATATCCTTACGCACGGGGCGTTCCATTTACTCGACCCAGCCCGTTATCTCAAATATATCCGCAAATAGCTCGATATGGGCATCGCCCTGCATGAATCCGTCCGAAGTACCTGTATCGAAGCAGACAACGATATCCTCGCCGTCCATATCCACGTATACATTTGTCAGCTTCAATATCTTTGCAAGAGCCTCTGCATCGCTGCCCTCGTAAAAGCCGTCGTCGATCAGCATACCCGCGACCGTACTTCTGCTGCTGTCGAGTTTAGCGAGCTTCTTTGCAATAACGGAGAGGTTCTTCATGATAGTTTCCTCGCTCTCGGTATAAAACCGAACGGTAAGCTCCTCGTTCCATATCTTATACGGCAGCTCATAGGCTTCTTCACGCTCGTTGTACTTTATATTGCTCAAATACTCACCTCCCTGCGTCAGAAATCAAAGTAATATCAATAATATTCGCCTTCATCGCCCTGAATGACAGCTCCGAGAGCTTCTGCTAAGGGACGCATGACATCAGGAACGTCTTCATTTCGGCAGGCAACGGTTATCATACCGTCTTCGAGCATAAACAAAGCTTCTCCATAGATATACATATTATCCATGCTCACACTCATTTTAAGACCGGTCCTTGGGTCTGTTATGGGCGGCCGGCTGAATTCCTCAACGCCGTCAATGCTGAGCAGTTCTTCTGCTGTGATCGGGTCATCAGCACCGTCTATCCGGTCTGTTCCTCTGAAAATATGCAAATTATAAGCCATGTCCTGCCTCCTTTAAACAAAAAAGCCCCTTACGCCTATAATTAGGCACAAGGGACGATAGTCTACCGTGGTTCCACCCTGATTCACACGGAGTACAGCTCCGTATCTCAAGTGCTCTGTAACGGGAGCTCCCGACGCTTATTGGGCGCACTCAGAGGCGGTATGCCTGAACCCTGAACGCTGCTGCCTCGCACCGAATGGCAGCTCTCTGTGAACGTTACTGTCGGGAAAAAGCCTTCCTCATCGACGTTTTTGGAATATTGTACAATTATCTTATCACATATTCAGCGGTTTGTCAAGAGGGTATGACATAAAAGACAAAAATTTCCTTTTGCCGCTGTGAAATTCAACAGTTTGTTTAATAAACGTGAAAAACCACAATTTAACGGGTTGAAATCCATTTAAAAATGTGATATAATGTTATAAATATAGAGAGGAATGAACAGCTATGAACAATAATTTTGACCTTCAGGAATACCTGACAAAAGGCGTTGAGAACATTGTCGAAAAAACTCTTCGTGCTGTAATGAAAGACCCGAAGGAGACAGCTTTCATGCTGAAATTCGCTGCTGCCAGCCGAAAGGCTTCAAAAAAGCGCAGGAAAAGCTCCGAAAAGGGCGAACACATACCGCCTTTTCTCATTGCGAGCATTACTTCAAGCTGCAATCTACACTGTGCAGGCTGCTATTCAAGATGCAGCAGTGCAACTACAGACGAGCCCGTACAGGATCAGCTCTCGGCAGACGAATGGCTGAGGATATTCCGCGAAGCCGATGATATGGGCATAAGCTACATATTACTTGCAGGCGGAGAGCCTCTTATGCGCCGCGATGTCATCACGTCGGCTGCCGCTGTCAAAAACATCATCTTTCCTATATTTACAAACGGAACTTTCATAAATGAGCAATATTTCCAGCTTTTCGATAATAACCGCAACCTTATACCCGTAATGAGCATCGAGGGCGGTCGTGAGATCACTGACGCAAGACGCGGAAAAGGTGTGTACGACCTGCTGTGCGGAAATATGGACAAATTCCACGACAAACACCTTATTTTCGGTGCTTCCGTAACTGTTACCACCGAGAATATAGCAGAAGTTGCCTCTGACAGCTTCATAGGCGGACTCGCCGAAAAGAACTGCAAGCTGGTAATATTCGTGGAGTACGTTCCCGTGAGCGAAGACAGTACTCATCTCGCGCCCTCCGACAAAGAGCGTGAAATGCTTGCAGAGCGCATAGCTTCGCTAAGAGCTGCCTTTACGGAAACGGAGGCTGTGTAGCAGCAGGAAGAGGATTCTTCCATATCAATTCCCATGGCGGAGCGGAACCCTGCCCGTTTTCGCCGTATTCCGACATAAATGTACGCGATACATCTCTGAGAGAAGCCCTCGGTTCAAAGCTCTTCACAGCGCTCCGCAGCGGTGATATCCTCTCGGACAGCCATGCAGGCGGCTGCGTTCTGTACGAAAAACGTGCAGAAGTTGAAGCCCTGCTGAATAATAATAAAACAGGTGAAATTTAATGAATATTGAGATAGCAAGAATAAATCAGGGAATAGAAAAAGACCCGAAAGAATACGTCAGGCTTGTAAATGAGGACTATCAGTACAAGCTCACGAAAATCGTTGACGAAATAATCAAGAACCGCAATGACAAGCCCGTAATACTCCTCTCGGGACCTTCGGGCTCAGGCAAGACCACTACCGCTCTGATGATCGAAAAGCTCCTTGACGAGCGCGGTCACGAGACACATACCCTGTCTATGGACAACTGGTTCTGCCCGCTGACAGAAGCCGAAAAGAAGCTGGCTTCCGAAGGAAAAATGGATCTGGAATCGCCAATGCGCGTTGACAGCGACCTCCTCAACAGGCAGATAGAGGATATCAGCGCCTGCCGTGAGATAGAGCTTCCGAAGTACAACTTCAAGACCTCCACACGTACAGGCTCGGGCAAGAAATTCAAGCGCAACAAGGGCGAGATAGTCATATTCGAGGGCATACACGCTCTCAATCCCTCTGTCATCACAGTTCCCGACAGCATGATAAACAAAATATACGTCAGCGTCCGCACAAGAATATCAGGGGAAGGTATCCTCCTTCACCCGTCAAAGGTTCGTCTTATGCGCCGCATGATAAGAGACAAGAACTTCCGCAAGCGCACTCTGCGCGAGACTATGAATATGTTCCACAGCGTAGAAGCAGGCGAAAACAAGTACATTATGCCGTATAAGTACCGTTCCGATTACGATGTGGATACCTTCATGGCGTATGAGCTCTCCGCATACCGCAGCGACCTGCTCGATCAGCTTCAGGAGCTCAAAGACGTTCCCGAGATACGTGAGTGCATCAGTGTGCTGGAAAAACTCACACCTATAGACAAGCAGGATATTTCGCCCGATTCGCTCATCTGCGAATTTATCGGCAACGGACAATTCAAGTATTAATTCGGAATACGGAATCAGGAATTGATGTGTCCGCTTATGCCGACGGATCTAATTTTTTAAATCAGTCTGCCGAATGGCGAACAATGATAATTCCGAATTTAAAAATAATCGTTAGGAGATAATATATGGAACACCTCGAAAATCGGGAGCTTTCATGGATAAAGTTCAACAAGCGTGTGCTTGAAGAAGCCTCAGCCCCCGAAAATCCCCTGCTGGAAAGACTATCATTCTCAGCGATATACCAGAGCAACCTCGATGAATTCTTCATGGTCAGGGTCGGCTCTGTTACAGATAAAGCCAAGGAAAATAACTCCAAGAAGGACAAATTCTCTGGTATGACCCCCTCACAGCAGCTCGATGCTATCTTTACGGCTGTGCGCAGATTGCAGCCCTCTGTGGAGGAGACTCTCCTTGCCACAATGAAGGAGCTCCAGCCCTACGGCTTCGAGCACGTAAGCTTCGACAAAGCCACAAAAGAGGAGCAGTCCTTCCTCGAAATGTACTTTAAGCGCGAATTGAAGCCGTTTATCTCAGGCATGGTGGTGAACGACGCTCTGCCCTTCCCCTTCCTCAAAAACAAGGAGATATACGCAGTAGTGCAGCTCGCCTCGAAAAAAGGCGTGTCTATAGGCATTATCCCTGCGAATACCAACAGCGCCGACAGGATAATCAGTCTGGGACGGGACGGCAAGCGCTTCATTCTCGAAGAAGAAGTGGTGCTCCACTTCGCACACCATATGTTCAAGAACTACAAGGTCATGGACCGCGCTCTCATAAGAATTACCAGAAGCGCCGATATCATGGTATCGGGCAGGGGTCCCGAATTCCGCCAGCGCATGGAGGAGCTCGTTGACAAGCGCAAGCGCCTTGCACCTGTCCGCCTTGAGATATCCGACGTTTTCAGCCGCGATGCTCTGGACTACCTCTGCAAGAAGCTGAAACTGAAAAACGTCCGCGTATTCACATCGCGCATACCCCTCGACCTTTCCTACCTGTATACATTGCAGGAATACGACAGCGACCCGAAGCTGCACTATGCTCAGCGTACACCGCGAAAGCCGGCGGCTCTTTCGGATACACGCCCTGTTTTTGCGCAGGTCAAGGCGAAGGATATACTCCTGAGCTACCCCTTTGAATCCATAAATCTCTCGTTCATAAGACTTTTGCAGGAGTCTGCCAACGATCCGAAGGTAACCTCCATAAAGATAACCCTTTACCGCCTTGCACGAAACAGCAAGGTCATAGACGCACTTTGCACCGCTGCCGAGCAGGGCAAGGAAGTCCTCGTAATGATAGAGCTCCGCGCCCGTTTTGACGAGGAAAACAATATCGAGTGGTCGAAACAGCTGCAAGAGGCAGGCGTAAAGGTCATATACGGTCCCAAGGACTACAAGGCGCACTCAAAGCTGCTGCTCATCACGAGAAAGGCTCAGGGCGGCAATTTCGACTACGTTACCCAGATAGGTACGGGAAATTACAACGAAAAGACCTCCGCTCTCTATACCGACCTCATGCTGCTCACCGCAGACAGGGATATCGCTGCCGACGCAGAAGCTGTATTCAATGGACTTCTCAGCGGCACATTCGTGGAAAAGACCAACAAGCTCCTTGTGTCGCCCCTTGCGCTCAGACCGCAGGTGCTCGCCATGATGGACGAACAGATCGCTATTGCGAAAAACGGCGGAAACGGCTATATCGCCGCAAAAGTCAACTCCCTCAATGACAGCGTTATCATAAATAAGCTGGTCGAAGCTTCTCAGGCAGGCGTAAAGGTCGAGCTCGTTATCCGCGGACTTTGCTGCCTTATCGCAGGAGTTCAGGGATATACCGAGAATATCACCGTCCGCAGCATCGTGGGACGCTTCCTCGAACATAGCCGCATCTTCATCTTCGGTGAGGACGGCGCTGACCAGAAGATATACATTGGTTCTGCTGACTATATGAGCAGGAACACTATACGCCGTGTAGAGGTCGCTGCTCCCGTTGAGGATGAAAGGCTCAGAAAGCGTATCCGCGATATGTTCCGCATAATCATGCGCGACAACGTGAAGGCTCGCATCATGCTCAGCGACGGAAGCTATATCCATGAGCGCAGAAATCCCGATATTCCGCTGAATTCGCAGGAATACTTCTACGAAGAAGCATACAAGCGCCTCGATGACAAGAAGAATCGTCAGGAGCAGCTCCGTATAAACCGCGAAAAGGGCGCAGCCAAAAAAACAGCTGCGAAAACTGCACGTAAACCTGCTGCAACTAAGTCCTCAGCCGCTAAAAAAGCTGCACCTGCTGCAAAAAGAGGACGTAAAAAAAAGACCTCGGAATGATATATAGGGGCAAATGAAAAAATATACTTGAAAAGTTGCAATATTTATGTTATAATGTATGGTACTGATATTAAAAACACTTTTACTTGATAATATTGTTCATTGAGGTTTAAATAATGATTGGATATTATAACTATACGGTTATTCTCACATATATGAGTCTTATCTCCTCTGTTATCGGTATGTTCTTTGCAGCAGGCTACGGCGGACTGAGACCTCACCCCGAATATGCCATAATATGTCTTATGGTATC
>CACZEJ010000108.1 GCA_902780115.1 Ruminococcus flavefaciens
AATACCGCGAGAACGTCATAGTATCTCTCCACCCCCACAACGACCGCGGCTGCGCTGTCGCAGATACGGAATTCGGTATCCTTGCAGGCGCTGAACGTGTGGAGGGAACTCTCTTCGGCAACGGCGAGCGCACAGGAAATGTGGATATCATCACACTCGCTATGAATATGTACTCGCAAGGCGTTGAGCCTGATCTGGATTTCAGCGATATACCTTCGCTCTCCGAGACTTACTCGCGCCTGACCCGCATGGGTATTTACGAACGTCAGCCCTATTCGGGCAAGCTGGTATTCGCAGCCTTCAGCGGCTCTCATCAGGACGCTATCGCAAAGGGTCTGAAGTGGCGCGAAGAGGGGCACGATCAGTACTGGACAGTGCCGTATCTCCCTATCGACCCTGCCGACCTCGGAAGAGAGTACTCCGCAGACGTTATCCGCATTAACAGCCAGTCGGGCAAGGGCGGCATAGGCTATATCCTCGAAACACGCTTCGGCTACGACCTGCCTAAGAAGATGCGCGAACACGTCGGCTATCTCGTCAAGGGCATCTCCGACCGCAAGCACAAGGAGCTTCTCCCAGACGAGGTATACGATATCTTCAAGACCAACTACGTGGATATAACCGCGCCTATCAGCATCAATGAGACCCACTTCATACAGCGAAACGGCATCGAAGCGACTATAAGCTTCGATTACAACGGCAGAAAGGTAACAGCTACCGATATGGGCAACGGTCGTCTTGATGCTGTCAGCAACGCTGTACGCTCGTATACAGGCGCAGACTACAGTCTCAACAGCTACTCCGAACACGCCCTTGAAGTGGGCTCGGCTTCAAAGGCTGTGTCCTATGTGGAGATAGTCACAAAGGACGGCAGGAGCTTCTGGGGAACGGGTATCGACAACGATATCATAACATCTTCAGTCAAGGCTCTTGTCAGCGCCGTAAACAATATGCTCAAAACCGCATGATAAAGGAAGTGTGAAAATATGGCAATGACAATGACGCAGAAAATACTTGCGGCTCACTCGGGAAAAGAGTCCGTCAGCGCAGGAGAGCTTATCCTCGCAGACCTCGACCTCGTTCTCGGAAATGATATCACCTCTCCCGTAGCTATCAAGGAGTTCCGCAAGCTCGGTAAAAACAGCGTGTTCGACAAAAACAAAGTCACCATGGTCATGGATCACTTTGCTCCGAATAAGGACATAAAAGCCGCAGAGCAGTGCAAGATGTGCCGCGATTTCTGCAATGAAAATGATGTCACTCATTTTTATGATGTGGGAGAAATGGGCATCGAACACGCCCTGCTCCCCGAAAAAGGACTTGTCACCGCAGGGAACGTGGTCATCGGCGCTGATTCACACACCTGCACCTACGGCGCTCTCGGAGCTTTCTCAACAGGTGTGGGCTCAACGGATATGGCTTGCGGAATGGCTACAGGCAAGGCGTGGTTCAAAGTTCCTTCGGCGATAAAGTTCAACCTCACAGGCTGTCTCCGCAGATATGTCTCGGGCAAGGACGTTATTCTCCACATAATCGGAAAGATAGGCGTTGACGGAGCTCTTTACCGCTCTATGGAGTTCACAGGCGAGGGACTTTCCTCACTGACTATGGCTGACCGCCTCTGCATAGCTAATATGGCTATCGAAGCAGGTGCGAAGAACGGCATATTCGAGGTGGACGATATTACTCTCAACTATATCCGTGAGCACGGCGGCGAAGAGCCTGTTATATACAAGGCTGACCCCGACGCAGAGTATGATGAGGTCATAGAAATCGACCTCTCAGCTATAGAGCCTACCGTGGCTTTTCCCCATCTCCCCGAAAACGCAAGAACCTTCTCCGAGATAGGCGATGTGAAAATAGATCAGGTAGTTATCGGCTCCTGTACCAACGGCAGGCTCGAAGACCTCATTGCTGCCGCTGAGATAATGAAGGGACACAAATGCGCGAAAAATGTCCGTGTTATCGTTATCCCTGCAACTCAGCAGATTTACCTCGACGCTATGGAAATGGGACTTATCCGCACGTTCATCGAGTGCGGCGCGGTAGTCTCCACACCTACCTGCGGTCCGTGTTTAGGCGGATACATGGGCATTCTCGCAGCAGGCGAAAGAGCTGTTGCCACTACGAACCGCAACTTCGTGGGACGTATGGGTCACCCCGAGTCAGAAGTGTACCTTGCAAGTCCTGCAACAGCGGCTGCAAGCGCTGTAACAGGCAGGATAACAAGTCCATGGGAGGTTATGGGAGTATGAAATACACTGGAAATGTTATAAAGTACGGCGACAACGTGGATACCGACGTTATTATCCCTGCACGTTACCTCAATACCAGCGACCACGCAGAGCTTGCGAGCCACTGCATGGAGGATATAGACAAGTCCTTCGTGAACCGCGTAAAACAGGGCGATATCATGGTCGCAGGCGAGAATTTCGGCTGCGGCTCGTCCCGTGAACACGCTCCTATAGCTATAAAGGCAAGCGGTATATCGCTGGTCATCGCAGGGAGCTTTGCGCGTATCTTCTACCGCAACGCTATCAATATCGGTCTTGCTATCGTGGAATGTCCTGCGGCTGCCAAGGAGATAAGCGAGGGCGACAAGGTGGAGGCAGACCTCGATAACGGCATTATCCGTGACCTCACCACAGGCAGGGAGTACAAAACAGCTCCCTTCCCCGAATTCGTGCAGAAGATCATCGAAAACGGCGGACTTATGCAGTCCATAGTCAACGGAGTTTTCTGATCAATGAGCAGAAAGATATGTAGGGGAGCCCGCCCACGGGCTCCCGTCAATGCGTAATTGTAGGGGCGACGTTCCGTCGCCCGTTGGCAGCAATGAAATGAACATTGCAGCATATATTTGTCCCGCAAACATACTACATCAACCACGATGCGGCGGATAATATCCGCCCCTGCAGTCGGTTCATCATGCTTTCATCGTTGACAAATCGGAACGCCGAGGGCGGTATGGGTGTCCGGTGGACACCTCTGCAACGCAGAAACACCGACCGAGCCGACAGGTGAGAACGTTTCCAACAATGTGTCATTTATAATTCGTGAGTTATTCTCGGGCGGCGAAACGCCGCCCCTACAAGCTAAAAAAGGACGTTATTACTATGAAAATATCAGGTGCAAAGATAGTCGTTGAGACCCTCATCGAACAGGGCTGCGACACCATATTCGGCTACCCGGGCGGTCAGATAATAGACCTCTTCGACGAGCTGTATACTGCCCGCGACCGCATAAAACAGATACTTACCGCCCATGAACAGGGTGCTGCTCATGCTGCGGACGGCTATGCAAGAGCTACAGGCAAGGTGGGCGTGGTCATAGCTACCTCGGGCCCCGGTGCTACGAACCTCGTAACAGGCATAGCTACGGCTTATCTCGACTCTATCCCTATGGTGGCTATCACGGGAAATGTCTCCTGCGATCTCATCGGTCGGGACAGCTTTCAGGAAGTGGATATCGTCGGCATAACCATGCCCATAACAAAGCATAACTTCATCGTCAAGGACATAAACGAGCTTGCGGATACTCTCCGCACAGCCTTTAAAATAGCCAAATCAGGTCGTCCCGGTCCTGTCCTCGTGGATATACCCAAGGACGTTCAGACTGCTCTGTGTGAGTTTGAAGCCAATACCCAGCCTGTTATCCCGTATCCTCTCACTCTTGCTTCGGAAAAGCAGCTGCAAATGGCTGCGGATATGATAAACAGCTGCGAAAAGCCTTATATCTACTTTGGCGGCGGTGTCATCACAGGCAAGGCTTCCGAACAGGTAAAAGCTCTCGCAGAAAAGATAGATGCACCTATGGGCTGCTCTCTCATGGGACTTTCGGCTATTCCCCACGACGAGCCGCACTTCCTCGGTATGCAGGGTATGCACGGACACTTTGCTTCTTCTATGGCTAAAAACGAAGCCGATCTCATTATCGCTCTCGGTGTGCGTTTCAGCGAACGTGCTACGGGAAATCTGGAACATATCAAGAGAACTCACAGCATTATCCACATAGATATCGACGGTGCGGAGCTCAACAAGAATATCTCCGCAAACCTCACTATCCGCAGCGATATAAAGGACTCCCTTGAAAGGCTGCTGTTCATGGTCGAGGAGAAAAAACACCCTCAGTGGCTGGAGCGCATCGCTCAGCTTAAAGATGAGGAGCTGAAACGCACCGATTCCGCGCTGAAGATCGCCAAAGAAAAGCGCAGCAGCCGAACCGAGCTCAGTCCATACGATATCGTCGATGCTGTCAGCGCAAGAGCTGACGAAAATACTCTCATCGCTACAGATGTGGGTCAGCACCAGATGTGGGCTGCTCAGCGCTATCCCTTCAGAAAGCCCCGTACCTTCATCACCAGCGGCGGTCTGGGCACTATGGGCTACGGACTTGGTGCAGCTATCGGCGCTTCAACAGCTACAGGCAGGAAAACAGTTCTTTTCACAGGCGACGGCAGCTTCGGCATGGATCTCAACGAGCTTGCAACAGCTGTAACTCAGAAAATACCTGTGGTCATCGTTGTAATGAACAACAACGTACTGGGTATGGTTCGTCAGTGGCAGACCCTTTTCTACGACAAGCGCTATTCCAGCACTACCTTCGACCGCATGACAGATTTCGTAAAGGTGGCAGAAGCCTTCGGCGCTAAGGGCGGCAGAGCTTCCACGCTGTCCGAGCTGGAAAAACTGGCAGACGAAGCCTTTTCCTGCGATACGCCTTTCCTTATAGACTGCATGGTGGACAGCGACGAAATGGTTCTTCCTATGATGCCGCAGGGCGGTTCTATAAACGATATGATAACGGAAATAAAGTGAGGTAGCATTAATGGATCAGTATGTTATAGGAGTAATAGTTGCAAACGTTTCAGGTGTGCTTTCAAGAGTATCGGGTATGTTCACACGCCGCGGCTTCAATATCGACAGCCTTACCGTGGGTGAGACCGAATCAAGCGGCTTTTCGCGCATCACTATCGCTTTCCACGGCGACGAGGACATAAAGGAGCGTATCCTACAGCAGCTCCAGAAGCTCCATGATGTCAGGGAGGTCGAGGTGCTCGACAACAAAGACACCGTTATACGCGAGCTTCTCCTCATAAAGGTGAGAAACAAGGCTGACGTGCGTCAGGATATAATGACTGCCGTTGAGATATTCCGCTCAAAAATAGTTGACTACTCCCCGACCTCTCTCACCTGCGAGCTTACAGGCGAGACTTCAAAGATCGACGCATTCATAGAGCTTCTCAAACCGTTCGGCATCATGGAGATGTGCCGCACGGGTATCGTGGCTATCGAGCGCGGTGAGAACTGCCTCAAAACAGTGAAATGATCAGTGAATAAAAAGTTGAGAGTGTAGAGTTGACAGTTGTGGTGTCACCGAAGCGAAAACATTAACTCTCAACTAAAAAAGGAGGTACTATTATGGAGTTCAATATAGCTCTTTTAAAAGGCGACGGCATAGGTCCCGAGATAGTGGACAGCGCCGCTGCGGTACTGATAAAAGTGAAACAGCCCATAAATGTCAGAAAAACAGACTGCAGTGAACCCGGGGAGGACTCCGCATTTTCCGGCCGCAGCAGATCCCGGGCAGGCATATCACTTCCTGATCGCAGAGAAATGTGTACCTTCCCAGCAAGCGGAAGCAGGATACACAGATACATAGGAACTGAACACAGCTGAAAAGGAAAGTACCACCAGTCATAGGCTCCGCCGTTGACGATAAAGTAAAGGAAGAGCTGCTTCCATATCTCGAGTACAGCAAGCACCCGGCCCATGAATCCGAGCACGCCGATGCAGCGGACCTTCTTCTTGTGCCGGTCAGCCTTCCCGCTGCTGACAAGAATGGCAAGCAGCACTGCCGCGGCCGCAGCGATGAGCGACGCACAGATGTGAAAGCTGCCGA
>CACZEJ010000109.1 GCA_902780115.1 Ruminococcus flavefaciens
GATGCCAGTTTCTACCGACAGATTCCGCAGGTCGTGGTACGTAGCGACGGTGAGGAGGAAATCTCCAGGATTGTCCAACTATGCAAGAAATACAAGCAGCCCTTCACGTTCCGCGCTGCCGGCACATCGCTTTCCGGCCAGAGCTGTACGGATTCGGTGCTCATCGTGGCGGGCAAGCATTGGGAGAAGTGTTCTCTCTCGGATTCTTGTGAGACAATCACTCTCCAGGACTTCAAATACGCAGCAAGCTACAGAAACTATACACTTGAATTTGCTGACAAGACTCTTGGTATAACAGATGCAGGCAGTCCGTTCCTCGATATAAAGGGAACAAAGGAAGCAGAAGTTATCCCGATGTTCTTCGGCGGCGGTTCAGCATACGGCTTTGAGGGCGACGATACTATCCACATCCCGATGTTCTTCGGCGGCGGTTCAGCATACGGCTTTGAGGGCGACGATACTATCCACGGTACAGGCGGCGCAGACGCTATATACGGTGGAACAGGCAACGATACTCTCAATGGCAACGGCGGCGCTGATATACTCGACGGCGGTGAGGGCAATGACTCACTCAACGGCGGCGCAGGCGATGATACATATGTATACGGCAAGGGTTATGGCAATGACGTTATCTTTGATAATTCAGGCTCTAACAAGGTGATCCTCAAGGGCTTCAATTCAACAGATCTTTACGTAACATATCCTTCATCAGGCTACGATGCTATTCTCACTGTCAAGGAGACGGGCGAAACACTCAAGTTCGTTGACTTCAGATACGCAGCATCTTACAGAGACTTTACACTTGTATTTGACGATGTTGAGGTCGCAGCAGGTGCAGCAGGCAGCCCATTCTTTGATATCAAGGGCACAAAGGGCAATGATACTATCCCGATGTTCTTTGGCGGCTGTTCAGCATACGGCTTTGAGGGCGACGACATTATCCACGGTACAGGCGGAAACGACTATATCGACGGCGGTGACGGCAAAGACGTTCTCAACGGCAACGGCGGCGCTGATACACTTGTCGGCGGTAAGGGCAATGATGAGCTTTATGGTGGTGCAGGAAATGATACCTATATCTTCAGCAAGGACTTCGGCAATGATGTTATCTTTGACAACTCAGGCTCGAATACAGTTATCTTCAAGGGATTCAAGTCAACAGACCTTTACGCAACATATCCTTCATCAGGCTACGATGCATACCTCAAGGTTGCAGCTACAGGCGAGACTATCAAGTTCGTTGACTTCAGATACGCAGCATCTTACAGAGACTTTACTCTTGTATTTGATGATATCGAAGTTGCAGCAGGTGCAGCAGGCAGTCCGTTCTTTGATGTAAGAGGAACAGCTGAGGACGATACGATTCCGGCATTCTTCGGAAACGCTTCTGCACAGGGCCTTGCAGGCGATGATACTATCAACGGTACAGGCGGTGATGACGCTATATACGGTGGTGACGGCAATGACGTTCTCAACGGCAACGGTGGTGCAGATACACTTGACGGTGGCAAGGGCAACGACGGACTCTACGGTGGCGCAGGCAATGATACATATGTATTCAGAAAGGGCGACGGCAAGGATACAGTATTCGATAATTCAGGAAAGAATACAGTTAAGCTTGTAGGGATCAAACCTTCTGATATTACAGTATCACTGGCAGCTACAGGCTATGACGTTACTATCAGCTTTGCAGATTCTGAGGATTCTATCACATTCGTAGACTTCAGATATGCGTCAAGCTACAGAGACTTCACTCTCGTATTCGATGACGGATCAGAAGGACACATTGATACAGCTACAGCATCAATTGTTATCGACAAGGCAGCGTTAGTGGCTGAGACAGAAACAGTTGAACAGACTCTTACAGAATATCTCAGCGATATGTATTCAGATGATGCATTCAGCGGAGAATTCACAAATAACAATACAATTATCACAGACGTAACAGAAAGTGCAAGCGTAAGCGATGAGAGCGACGAGATCGCAGATATGACAAATATCCAGGCAATGATACTTGCCGAGAATATGTCAGCATTCAGCAATGACAGTCAGATATCCGACGGTATCAATATCGGAGATATCACAGCAGATACATCTGCACTCGACCAGCTTCTTATCAATTCATCAATGCAGTAAGTTTATTGCGCAAAAAATGTGTGCAGCGGCATATGCTGCTGCACATTTTTTGTGTAAATCGGAGGTTTGAATATGACAAAGAAACAAGACAGCGGACTGTCCTGTTTTATGATAGTTATGAAGTTCCACGGTATACCGATAACCAAGGAACAAGCAGAAAATCTGGCAGTTCTCGATCCTGACCGCAAGACGGGGGAGGTAGAGATAATACAATCTGCCAAAGCCTTGAAAATGAAAGCAAAGCTGTGCAGCCTCAAGGTCAGAAAGCTAAAGGACGTTATCTCACCGATAATCGCAAGAGGCAAGGACGGAGAGTTCTTTATAGTTGCTAAATCTCAGGAAGAGAAATTCATGATACTCCACACGGACAAGACCTCACCTGAGGTCGTGACCCGTGAGGAGCTTATAAAACTTTGGGACGGCACGGCTATTATCATAAACAAAAAGGGAATACTCGACAGAGAAGCTATTTTCAGCTTCAAGTGGTTCATTCCGACGATACTGAAGTTCAAAAAGGAGTTCATACAGGTTCTCATCGCGGTATTTACCGTGCAGATACTGGGTATCCTCACTCCTGTAATGACGCAGGTCGTAGTAGACAAGGTGCTCGTACACCGAAGTATATCCACACTTAATGTACTTACCATAGGTATTGCGATAGTTTACATATACGAGCTTATCCTTGGACTGGCAAAAAACTACGTTTTTACCCACACCACCAACCGTATCGACGTTATGCTCAGCTACAAGCTGTTCAAGCATCTGTTCGCACTGCCGCTGAAATACTTCGAGTCAAGACGTGTCGGCGAAACAGTCGCAAGAGTACGAGAGCTTGACAGCATACGAAACTTCCTTACGGGAACGCCGCTGAGCTCCATGATAGACCTGATATTCATTATCGTGTACATCGTGGTGCTGTTCATGTACAGCAAGATGCTCACGGTCATCGTTATATGCTCGATACCTGTTTATGCCATTCTTTCGGCTATCGTAACTCCTCTGTTCAAGAAGCGTCTTGACGAGAAGTTCGAGACAGGTGCAAATACCCAGTCCTTCCTCGTTGAGTCGATCACAGGTGTCCAGACTGTAAAGTCCTACGCTCTTGAACCGAAATTCGAGAAGAAATGGGGAGACTTGCAGGCGGATTACGTCAAGGCAAGCTACAAGACCTCAATGGTGTCCGCGACAGCAGGTACAACAGGTCAGTTCATACAGAAGGTATTCGATCTGCTTATACTCTTCTTCGGAGCAAAGGCTGTTATGGACGGTAACTTCACCGTGGGACAGCTCGTTGCGTTCCGTATGCTCTCGGGCAGAGTAAGCGGACCCGTCCTCAGACTTGTACAGCTGTGGCAGGAATATCAGCAGGCATCACTTTCCGTAAAGCGTATCGGAGATATCTTCAATACAGCTCCCGAGCCTGTACTGAATACAAACCTTACATCGCTCCCGAGATTGCAGGGAAAGATCATGTTCGACAAGGTGCATTTCCGCTATAATCCCCAGGGCGGCGAGGTCATCAAGGGTATGAGCTTCGAGATAGAGCCGGGAACAGTGGTCGGAGTAGTTGGACGAAGCGGCTCGGGTAAGAGTACTATTTCCAAGCTGATACAGCGTCTCTACATACCTGAGGCAGGAAAAATATCCGTGGACGGCATGGACATATCCCTCGTGAACCCCGCTATGCTGAGAAAGCAGATAGGCGTGGTTTTGCAGGAGAACTTCATGTTCAACGGAACAGTTGCCGAGAATATCTCAATACACTGCCCAACTGCAACTATGGAGCAGATAATCAAGTGCGCTAAGATCGCAGGCGCTCACGACTTTATCTTAGAGCTTCCCAACGGCTACGATACCGTTATCGGTGAAAAGGGTATGGGACTTTCGGGCGGTCAGAAGCAGAGAGTTGCTATCGCAAGAGCTATCCTCAATGACCCGAGAATACTCATTTTTGACGAGGCTACCTCCGCTCTGGACTATGAGTCCGAGAGCATTATCCAGAACAATCTGAAGGAGATATGCCGCAACAGAACCGTTATCATCATCGCCCACAGACTTTCTACACTGAAGGACGCTCAGAAGATAATGGTCATAGACAAGGGAGACCTTGTTGAGTACGATACCCATGAAAAGCTTATGGCACTTAACGGTCTGTATGCTTATCTCTATAATCAGCAGCAAAGGGGTGAGGTCGATGGATAATGAGCAGAGAGAATATGCATTGAAGCACAGCCGAAAGCATGACAAGGAACTGAAATATGACTTCATGCCCTCCATGCTTGAAATAATCGAGCGTCCTGCTCATGCAGCGGGAACAGTGATTATCCTCGGCATATTTACACTTCTTATAGCGGCTGTGATATGGGCTTGTCTGTCAAAGACGGACATAGTTGTAACTTCCAGCGGTACGATACAGCCTGTGGGCAATATCAGCTCCCTTAACTCCTACGCAAGCGGTACTATCAAGTCCATAAACGTGGAGGAAGGTGCTTATGTCAAGGCGGGAGATGTCCTCATCGAGCTCGACACCCAGAGCCTTGATATCGACGCGGATACCCTGAACAATCAGAAGGAAGTTCTTGAAGCACAGAAAAAGATATATACCATGATAAGGAATAATGAGGATCTTACTCAGGTGGATATATCAAAATACGACGTTAATCTCCAGCCGTATATACTTTCGATAATCGACAACGATAAGGCTTATCACAACAACCTGAGCACTTTGGAAAGTGCAAAGGAGAATGCGGGTCTCAACAGGGATATCGCCAATATCAAGCTTGAGGAGTACAATACTAACGAGAACATCTCCCAGGCTGAATACGACGCTCAGAAGCTTGTTGTAAAACAGACTGAGAATGAGTTCATACAGGCTGAGACCAATGTGCTGAAAGCGCAGATAACCTACAGCGAGCAGGTAAACTCGAATCTTTCCGAGATAAACGGAAAACTCAGCCAGATAGGTGCTGAACTTGAAAAATATCGTCTTTCCATAGAAAATCAGAAGATAGTTGCACCGATAAACGGCTACATCAACAATATCGCGGTAAACAATGTGGGAGAAACAGTTACCTCAGCACAGCAGGTAGTGACTATAGTTCCTGCGGATACTCCTGTTGAAATGGTATGCTATGTCAAGAATATGGATATTGCCGATATCAAGACAGGCATGGACGCAGAGATAAAGCTGGAAGCTTACCCGTATAACAAGTACGGAACTGTAAAGGGCAGAGTGAAATATATCAGTCCAAGCTCGTTCAACACAGAAAAAATGGGAAGCGTTTACCTTGTAAAACTTGATGTGGAGAACTCCAACCCGAAGATAAATGTCATGTCGGGTCTTACTGGAGCCGTTGAGGTCAAGGTGGGAAAACGTTCCATCATGCGTTACTTCCTCGATCCTATCGTTAAGGGCTTCGGCGACAGTATGAAGGAGAAATAATAAAACGGTCATATATTTGCTATTCAGCGTCCATGCTCAAATGGGCGCTGTTTTTGTCTGTCAGCCGGTCGCACATGATCACTTTATACTCGCCCGGTCCGATCGTGGTGCCCCGGGGAAACTGCCAGCGTCTCCCCCGGTCCAGTTTGTCGCTCAGGCCCCAGTCCGTCAGGTCTACGGCTTCGTTTCCGGAATTGTACAGCTCAATCCAGTCTGCGTTTTCCGTGTCCGCGTAGGTGGAAACAGAACCGTTGCTGGCCATCACCTCGCTGATGAACACGCCGGTTTTGTTCATTGCCCTCAGGTTAATATCCATCTGGTTAAACCCGCTCTGATTATTGGGCAGTGAAGGCGTGGGAACCTGGAATACCTGCATCTGTCCCTGATCGTTCCGTCCCCAGCTGCAGTCCAGCGGCAGATTGTCGATCATTACGCGGTCCAGCACGTGACCCTGGCTGTCTGAAAGAATGATGGTTTCCTTTTCCGCGCTGATCCTGAAGTTGGTATGGGGTGCATTCTTGATCCGGTCCATCCGGTTTTTGCCGGTACAGAATACCAGGTAGTATCCTTTGGCCGGGATAACGGCGTTATCCGGGAACCGCCACTTCAGCGGTTTGCCCTCATTGTCGCTCAGGCCGA
>CACZEJ010000110.1 GCA_902780115.1 Ruminococcus flavefaciens
GCGGGCGATGAGGTCATAGTTCCTGCGTATACCTACACCGCATCTGCTTCTGTTGTATGTCATGTGGGCGCAAAGCTCGTACTTGTTGACGTGCAGAAGGACAGACTTGAAATGGATTATGATGCTCTTGAGAAGGCTATAACCGAAAAGACAAAGGCTATTATCCCTGTTGACCTTGCAGGTATCCCTTGCGATTATGACAGGATATTCAGCATCGTTGAGGCTAAAAAGAGCCTGTTCAAGCCTGCAAACAAGATACAGGAAGCTATCGGCAGGATCGCAGTCTGTGCAGATACAGCTCATGCTTTCGGTGCTTCATGGCACGGAAAAAAAGCAGGTTCTATCGCTGATTTCTCTTCCTTCTCCTTCCATGCGGTAAAGAACTTCACCACTGCTGAGGGCGGCGCTCTCACATGGAAAAATATCAGCGGCATCGACAATGAGGAGATATACCACCAGTTGCAGCTCCTCAGTCTTCACGGTCAGAGCAAGGACGCTCTTGCAAAGACACAGCTCGGTGCATGGGAATATGATATCATAGGTACATGGTATAAATGCAACATGACCGATGTGGCTGCTGCTATGGGTCTCGGTCAGATGAAGCGCTATCCCGCTATGCTCGAAAGAAGAAAAGAGATCATCGGTATGTACGATGCGGCTCTGAAGCCGTTGGGAGTTGAGACCCTCGATCACTATACTGAAGATCATCAGTCATCGGGTCATCTTTACCTTACAAGGATCCCGGGCATCAATGCCGAAAAGCGTTCCGATATCATCATTAAAATGGCTGAACAGGGCGTTTCATGCAATGTTCATTACAAACCGCTCCCTATGCATACAGCTTATAAGAATATGGGCTTCGATATCAAGGATTACCCGAATTCTTATAATATGTTTGCAAATGAGATAACCCTCCCGCTTCATACCTGCCTTACAGATGAAGATGTGGAATACGTTATAAACTGCTATAAAGCAATATTAAAATAAGAGGTTGAGACTGTACTATGTATGAGAAGTATCTGAAAAGATGTTTGGATCTGTTTTTTAGCATTCTGGCACTTCCGATTTTCTGCCTTGTGTTTATCGTGATCGCTCCGCTGATATTTATTGACGACCCCGGTCCAATATTCTACAATGCTCCCAGACTGGGAAAAAACGGTAAGATATTCAAGATGTATAAATTCAGGAGCATGAAAGTGAATTCTCCTGATATACGAAACAGCGACGGTTCTACATATAACGGCGAAAACGATCCGCGTGTAACAAGAATGGGGCGTATCCTCAGAAAGACAAGCCTTGATGAGGTCCCACAGTTCCTTAACGTTCTCTGCGGTGATATGAGCATCATCGGTCCCCGCGCTCACCTGACAACAAAATTCAAGGGTATGAAGTCACTTACTCCAAAGGAGCGCAAGAGACTCCGCGTTCGCCCCGGTATTACAGGATATAATCAGGCATACTACAGAAATACTGTCTCCGCTGAGCAGAAGATCGACAACGATAACTATTATGTGGATCATATCTCGCTGGCACTTGATGTCAAGATCCTGTTCAAGACCATTGATTCAGTGCTCCATCAGGAAAACATCTATGTTACTCCTGAGATCAAAAACGGCAAGACCGATACCAAGTAATAAATTTTGACGGAGATAGGTAAATGAGAAAAGTTCTTATAATTGGTGCGTCTATCCTTCAGCTCCCTGCCATTAAAAAGGCTAAGGAGATGGGTGCGTATGTCGGCGTTGTTGACTATAATCCCGAAGCTGTCGGCATAAAGTTCGCAGATGAATTCTTTAATGTCAGTACAATAGATATCGAAGGCGTTGCTGAGGTCGCAGCTTCGTTCAAGCCTGACGGCATCATGACTCTTGCGACCGATATGCCTATGCGCTCGATCGCAGCTGCTTGCGAAAAGCTGGGACTGCATGGTATATCGTTCAGCACAGCCGTAAAATCAACGGATAAGGGCGAGATGATACGCGCCTTCGAGGAAAATAATGTTGAACACCCGTGGTTCTTTATCATTGGCGATGAGGCTGAGTTCGAGAAAAAACTCGGAAGTATCTCTTATCCGTGTATCATGAAGCCTACTGACAATTCAGGCAGCCGCGGTGTTGTCCTTGCACATAATGAGGAGGAACTGAAAGCCGAGTACGGCTACTCAAAGAGCTCTTCTCGCGGCGGCGGTGTCATAATCGAGGAGTATCTTGAAGGCAATGAGGTCAGTGTCGAGGTCATGGTGGTAAACGGTGAACCTACCGTGCTCCAGATAACTGACAAGCTTACCACAGGTGCTCCGCATTTTGTTGAAATGGGTCACAGCCAGCCGAGCCGTCTGCCTGCCGATACTCAGGCAGCTATCCGCGACCTCGCTTCAAGAGCGGCAAAGGCTGTCGGCATTCAGGACGGTCCTGCACACGTTGAGATAATGGTGACAAAGAACGGTCCGAAAATGATCGAGCTCGGTGCGAGAATGGGCGGCGACTGCATCACCACACACCTTGTACCTCTGTCAACAGGCATTGACATGGTAAAGGCTACACTTCAGATAGCCTGCGGCGAACCTGCCGATATAACCAAGAAGTTCGACAAGGGCAGCGCGATAAGATACTTCAATGTTCCTGCGGGTACTATAAAGAGCATCGAGGGCGCTGAGACTGCCGAAAAAATAGAGGGTATCAGGGAGATATCTTTCGTTAAGAATGTCGGCGATAAGGTGGGCAGCATCGACAGCAGTACGGATCGTGTCGGATTCGTCATCGCTCAGGCTGAAACCAGCGAAGAAGCAGTAAGTATCTGCGAAAAGGCTATCAAGGCTATAACTATTACAATAGAGGAGTAATATTATATGAAGGATTTGATTATCGTAGGCGCAGGCGGAATGGCAAGAAAGGTCTTCACTTTTCTGCGCAGATTGAATGAGAGCGAAAAAAAATGGAATATCATTGGCTGTATTGATGATAATCAGAACGCTCTGGACGGCGTTAAGTTTGACCTCGGCATCATCGGAACTATTTCCGACTGGCAGCCAACTGAGGATCAGGTCTTTGTAATGGGTATCTCTGACCCTAAGCTCAAGCACAAGATATCGGACATGATGCTTGCAAAGGGCGCAAAATTCGAGACTATCGTTTCTCCTGAGGTAATTATGGGAGATTACGTCGAGATAGGTGAGGGAAGCGTTATCCTTACTCCTTATAACGTTGAAAGCGGTGCAAAGATCGGAAGATTCGTTACTCTCCTCGGCTCAACTATCGCTCTTGACGGTGTTATCGGCGATTACTCAACTACAGCAGGCTTTGCTAACCTCACCAATGCCAAGATCGGCAAGGAAGTTTACGTGGGAAGCCATGCTGTCCTCGTTGAGAACATTACTGTCGGTGACGGCGCTTTCGTAAGCGTTGGAAGCATCGTTCTGAAGGACGTTAAGCCAAATGAGCAGGTATTCGGCTATCCTGCAAGAGTTGTCGGAAGGAAAGACAATTAAGGTGTTTTTGAAATGAAAGTTTTAGTTATCGGTAGAGCATATCCTGAAGTTTCAACAGGTATGAACGGAATATTTGAGTACGAGCAGGCAAGCGGTCTGAGAAAACTGAAGCTTAACGTTTCATATATATGGAGCGATGTTCGTTCTATAAAGTATCAGAAGAAGATAAAAAAGACCGAAAAAGTGGAAAACGGCATAAGGCTGGTGGGATATAACCTCCCTATCGGCGGTATAAGTGCTAAGATACTTCACCGTATACAGATGTTCCTGCTGAAAAAAGCGTTCAAGGACGCTATGATCGCAGCAGGTACTCCTGATGTGGTGCATATCCATTTCCCGCTGCTCACAGTGGATACTGAGTTTATAAAGTATGTCAAGAGCCTCGGCTGCAAGGTAGTCGTTACCGAGCACTGGACAAGGATACTCGAAAAGAGGATAACCGATGCACAGGCTAAACTCCTGAAGGATATCGCCGAGGAAGTTGACAGTGTCATCTGCGTCAGCGAGGACCTGAAAAATGCTGTTGCGGATTATATCGCCGAGAAAAACTGCAATAAGCTCGTTGTTATACCCAATATGGTCAATGAGTGCTTCTCATACCATGTGAAACCAAACAATGACGATAAGTTCGTATTTCTGTATTCGGGCAGGCTCAGAAAGCCTAAGAGATGTGATCTCCTTATTAAGGCTTTTGAAAAGGCGTTCCCGAATAAGAACGAAAAGGTCGAGCTAATCATTGCAGGCGACGGTCTTGAGCGTGAGGCTCTCGAAAAGCTCAAAGAAGAGTATCACGACAGCAGGATAGTTTTCAAGGGCTTCGTCAAGCGCGAAAAAATGAGCGAGCTCTACAGAAAAGCTGATGTGTATGTGTCCGCAAGCGCGCTGGAGACCTTCGGCGTTCCGTTTGCCGAGGCATGGATGTGCGGCAGACCTGTTATATGCGCGGATAACTCTCCGATACTGCCATATCTCGAGGAAATGAAGAATGGCATATCATTCAAGACAGATGACGTTGAGTCGCTGAAAACTGCTCTGCTTACAATGTACGAAAAATGCAGTTCCTTTGACGGAAAAGCTATCTCCGATAAGGCAAGTGAGATCTTCTCACAGCAGGCTGTTATTACAAAAGTTAAAGACGTTTTAAAGTGAATTAATGGGAAGATATATATATGGAAAAAAATATGCGTGTGCTTATAGTTAATTTTGATGACCTTAAAAGACTGCCTCCTGTGCTCAACCTCATGGACGTTCTGCTCAGGAACAATGTTAAGGTATCGGTCATCACTTTCGATAAAAACAACATTCGTAAAAAGTATGAGGGAAAGGTGGACTTCCACATACTCAAAGCCGACAGCAACAAGCTTACAGGCTTTATTACCCGTAAATCAAAGCTCAGGAACCTCGTTAACAGCCTGATGAAGTCCCATGACTATCTGTGGACTACTACAGACCGTACAGTCAGAGAGCTCGGCTCGACCGTTTATCAGCACAAGCATATCATGCAGCTCATGGAGCTCATTTCCGATTACCCGCTTTTCCCGAAGCAGCATATTTTCATGGCTCATCTCGAAAAATATGCTCAGAAAGCTTATAAGGTCGTTGTGCCTGAGTACAACCGTGCCCATATCCAGGCGGTTTGGTGGGATCTCCCGAAGCTGCCTGTCGTTCTTCCGAATAAGCCTTCGTCACTGAAGCTCGCTGAAAATGATACCGCTAAGGATATCATCGCAGAGCTCAGGGCTATGAAGGAAAGCGGCAAGAATCTCGTGCTGTATCAGGGAATTATCCGTAAGGAAAGACCTCTTACTCCCTTTGCTAAGGCTGTTCAGAGCCTTGGCGATGATTACCGCTTTATCGTTATGGGCGATAATGAAGCGGCTGCAAGAGAGCTTGAGAGCAAATTCCCGTGTGTTTACTATATACCGTTCATTACTCCGCCCGATCATCTGAAAGTTACGGGACTTGCTGATGTGGGCGTTCTGACATATCAGATAGATAAAAATAATGTGAATTCTTCTGAATTCAATCCGCTTTACTGCGCACCAAACAAAATATATGAATATGCAGGCTTCTCAGTTCCTATGATCGGAAATGAGATCCCGGGTCTGCGTATCCCGTTTGACTGCTATAAGATCGGAGAGATCTGTGATATCACCGATTATAAGGACATTGCAGAGAAAATAAAGACTATCTGCACCAATAAGGAATCATACAGAAAAAAATGCAGCGATTTCTATGAGGAGACAAATCTTGATGACATCATCATCAACAAGATA
>CACZEJ010000111.1 GCA_902780115.1 Ruminococcus flavefaciens
CCACACCCTACCAAAGGCGCTGCCTCTGGACTCTGCCAAAGGAACACAGTCCCTTTGGAATCCCGTTATTAGTTGAAATCGACTTTTTCGACAAGCTGCGGACGCACACTGTGCGTCCCTACAGTTGGTTTCATTTTAATTATTGCGTATAACTCGGGCGGCGAAACGCCGCCCCTACATTTATCATAATTTTGTGAAGAATCTTTCGTGTGTCTCGAATGTGTCCCCGGGCTTAACCTCGCGGTAGCCTGTAACATCAGCAGGCAGGCTCAGATTCGGAGCATCTATCATTGCTGTCATTGGCTCGGGACAGAAATAATGATTGAAGCCTCGGTCGTTCCAGATTATCCAGAAGCCGTACTCCTCGGATACCTCATAGCAGAGCTTCTTGCCGCTTGCGATATCCTCAGCGATAACGCCGTGGAACTTCTCGCCGTCAAGGTCTGTACACTCGCCGAAATACATCTCGTTGTCAACTACCTGCAATACAGGCTTCTTTACGCCGTTCTTGTATTCAAGATCGTGCATGGTAGGAGCTTTCAGCTGCTCCGTTGGCAGACAGCGCTCGTTGAGCTCACAGCGCTTTCCTATCGGTACTGTCAGGCGGATATCCTCTTCCTTTGCACCGTCCACGAACGGCGAATTGATAGTTGTATGCGAAGCCAGCGACATAGGAAGCACCTTTACGCCGTCGGTATTTATAAAGCGTATATTCTGTTCAAGTCCCTGCTCGGACAGCGTGAATGTATACTCTGCTGTGAATCTTACTGGAAGATACTGGAAGAACTCGTCCTTCTCGTCATAAACGTATCTTGTCTTTACCCATGCGCAGTTGTCATCAGCCTTGTATTCAACGACTTCATGCACTCTCTTGTGGAGGAAGCCGTGGATATGGTTGTTGTAGGGAGCTTTTTCGTTCACAGGGAGCTGATATACAGCGTCCGAAGTTTTGAGCACACCGTCTGCAAAGCGGTTAGGCAGGTACAGTGTGGGAAGTCCCCATACCTCTGCGGACTGCTTTATGGTATCGGCAGTATTGTCAGCGTTAAAGCGGAAGAACTCAAGTCCGTTCACATTGTCGCGTAGGCGGATAACGTTAGAGCCTATCTCATTGGCTACCCATGCTTCATAGCCGCCTGCGCACAGTTTCACGCAGGTAGTTCCTTTCCATTCAAATAATTCTGCTGTGTTCTTCATTTATATCACATTCCTTTTTAAATGTTTTTTAGCTTGTTTATCTCTTGCACCCATGCTCAGTCTATTCTGTTTTCCATGTCGGTATACTCGCGCATGGGCGATATAGCTTTATATGCAGGGCGGATTATCTTGTTGGAATTGATGAGCTCCTCTATCCTGTGCGCCGACCAGCCCGCAATTCTCGATGTTGCGAACAGCGGTGTGAAGAGTTCGTCGGGTATGCCGAGCATACGATATACGAAACCGCTGTAAAAGTCCACATTAGCACATACACCCTTGTATATGCGGCGCTCCTCGGCGATGACTTCGGGCGCAAGACGCTCTACCAGCGAATACAGTGCGAATTCCTCGTGTCTGCCTTTTTCGGAGCTGAGCTTCTCGACGAATCCCTTGAACACCTTTGCTCTCGGGTCTGACTGAGAGTAAACCGCGTGACCCATACCATAGATAAGTCCTGTGCGGTCGAACGCCTCCTTATGGAGCAGTTTGCGCAGATAGGCTTTTACTTCCTCCTCGTCAGTCCAGTCCTTAACGTTCTGCTTCATATCATCGACCATCATTGCCACCTTGATATTTGCACCGCCGTGCTTCGGGCCTTTCAGTGAGCCAAGTGCGGCAGCTATCGCCGAATAGGTATCAGTGCCTGACGATGATACAACGTGTACCGTGAATGTGGAGTTGTTTCCGCCGCCGTGCTCTGCATGGAGAACCAGTGCAAGATCGAGTATCCGCGCTTCAAGCTCGGTGTACTTTCTGTCCTCACGGAGCATATAGAGTATATTCTCGGCTATGGAAAGCTCGGGACGGGGACTGTGTATGAAAAGGCTTCCGCCAAGTCTTGCGTATTTATATGCATGATAAGCGTATACCGATATCACAGGGAAAAGGGTGATCAGCTCAACGCTCTGGCGGAGCACATTGGGTATAGATATATCATTTGCCCTGTCATCATATGAATACAGCGAAAGTACGCTTTTTGCAAGGGTATTCATCATATTATCGGTAGGAGCTTTCATTATTACGTCACGCATGAAATTTGAGGGAAGCTCTCTGAAATCCGCAAGGATAGACTTGAACTGTGCCAGCTCGCTCTCCGTCGGCATCTTGCCGAACAGGAGCAGATACACTGTTTCTTCGTATCCAAAGCGCTTCTCCTTTATGAATCCTGCGACGATATCTTCAACATCAATTCCTCTGTAGTATAACTTTCCGTCGCCGTGATTCGGCATACCATCGCCAAGATCCAGTACCTTTATGGTACTGATATTCGTAAGACCTGCAACAACGCCGTTGCCGTTTATATCACGAAGTCCCCTTTTAACATCATACTGAGTGTAAAGCTCGGGATCAATTCTGTATCCTTCAAGTGACATTTCTGCAAGATGAACTATCTCGGGTGTAAGTTCTGAAAATTTGTATCTCATATCGTCATCCCTTTCTTTTACAGGCTGTAGTAATAATTGTGCATATTACAATTATATGGTATTTTAATAATTTTGTCAAGGGTAAACAAATTGTTATTCTTTTTTATTTTACCTTAGCCCTGTAAATATTATAATTTTTCACCTTTTTCTATTGAAAAATCCCGAAAAATATGTTAATATATATCTATCGGTCTTTACCGTACATGATATAGAATCATACGCTGCGCCCTTTTCCACGGAAAGCTTCTGCGCTGCGTAAAGGAGTTGGTAATTTTTGGAATCAGTTGAATACAAATGTCCCAATTGCAGTGCGGATCTGAAATTCAATCCTGCCACGCAAAAACTCGACTGTGAATACTGTCTCAGCTCTTTCACTGTCGATGAGATAAAGAATATCTGCGCTAATACTGAAAACAGCATTCCGGAAGAAGCTGTCCAGATGAAAGAGGAATTCGAGAACCACACTCAGCTCTACCGCTGCAAGAGCTGCGGTGCCGAGATAATGGCTGACGATCAGCAGACGGCAACATTCTGCTATTATTGCCATAACCCTGTCATATTGGCAGGCAAAATGGGCGGCGAGTTCAAGCCCGACAAGATCATCGGCTTCAAGCTCACAAAGGAAAATGCTATCAGCAGCTTCCAGAAATGGATAGGCAAGCGCTGGTTCGTCCCCAAGGACTTCAAGTCCCAGCAGCAGCTCGAAAAACTCACGGGACTTTACGTGCCGTTCTGGGTAGCCGATTGCAGCGTCAATGTTGATTACCGCGCTATCGGCAAACAGCTCCGCAGCTGGACATCGGGCAACTACCGCTATGTGGAAACAAAGGAGTACCGCATTGTCCGCAATTGCAGCCTCCTTACAAAGGGTATCCCTGCCGACGGCGAGACCAAGATAGACGACCTCCTTATGGAAGCTATCGAACCGTATGACTACAAGGAGCTCAAAGATTTCTCCATGTCATACCTCAGCGGTTTCTATGCCGATAAGTACGACGTGGATAAGGCACAGGTGTTCCCGCGTATACGTGTGCGCTCCGATCAGGCTTGCAAAAACTTCGTAAAGAGCACTATCACGGGATATACTTCGGTTTCCCCGTCAGTCGAACAGTTCAATATCATGAACACCAACTGGAGCTACATGATGCTGCCTGTATGGTTCATGACTTACAAGTATAATGATAAGATGTACGAATTCGCCATAAACGGTCAGACGGGCAAGCTGGCAGGTACACCGCCGCTCTCCAAGAGCAGGCTCGCTGCTGTATGCGGCGCTGTCGGTGCAGCTGTGGCAGCTGTGATAATACTTTTCGGAGGTGCTTTGTTCTGATGAAAAAAACAAGTAACGCCCTCAAAGTTTTTCTCTGCATTATCGCAATTATTGCAGGATTATGCCTGGCAGACTATCTCATAGCCTTCCACACAGGCTCGGAAAACCGCTATGTCGGCTTCGACGGAGACTTCAGCAATTCGGGCATCATTGATGAGAACGGCATCTTCGACGACGATCCGCAGACCCTCTCGGAGCTTGGAGATCTCGTCCGCGACTGTTCAAAGAAGCTGAATATGAATATCCTCATATTCCTCCCCGATTCGTCAAGAAGCGCCTACTCAGATGACGACGTAAGAGACTTTACCGCTAACAAGTACAACGCAGTCTTCGGCGAGAATACCGACGGTCTGCTGTACTATATCGACATATCAGGCAAGTCTCCTGCCTGCGATGACATCGCAAAAAGCGCAAGAGTAAGCCTTATATTCCCCGATTCTACCTGTCAGTCGATATTCTCAATACTCGACGAATACCTGCCGCCTTCATACGGTCCTGTGTATCCCGAGCATATCACCAACGCGATAACTAACTTCTGTGCTCTCCTTGAATCGTATTACAACTCTAATGACATTTCAGGCTACTACCATGACAGCACAGCAACTCCGCCCGTGTATGTATACGAAAAAGGCGGAAAGACCTATGTCACCACAAGCAAGCCGCCAATGCTGAAGCTCATCATATGCATCGCAGGTGAGCTCATAGGCGCTCTCACAGCTCTTATCTCCTACCTGGCGGCAAAGAGCAGATATAAATTCAAGTCCAAAACAAGCCCGAGCATCTACCTTTCAAATGAAAATGCAAAATTCATCGAGAGGTCGGATACTCTCATACGTACCTATGTCACAAAACACAGGATACAGTCAAACAGCGGCGGCGGCGGAAGCCGAGGCGGAGGCGGCGGTCACTCCCACGGCGGAAGTATCAGCCACAGCAGCCATCACCGTTAAATGTTTACCTGGAGCAGCTTATAGCTGCTCCTTTTTATAGGCGATAATCGCCGTCTATACGTTATTTGCACCACTTTACACCTTTCTCGGTTCACAAGGTTTGTGCAGATAATCACTTGAATTACTCCTATCAGAATGGTATAATTAGTGCAATCAAAGTTATCAGGAGGTGGAAGTCCATGACAAGGACTGCTCAAACAACAAAAATAAAGATGATGACTCTTACAGGTCTGTTCTCAGCCCTTATTTTTGTATTTACCGCGTATATCCACGTCCCCACAGGTGCGGGCTACACCCATGCAGGTGACGGACTTATCTATCTCGCAGCAAGTATGCTCCCTCTGCCATATGCTGTAGCAGCTGGCGTTATCGGCGCAGGACTGGCTGACGGTCTCTCGGGATTTGCAGTATGGATACCTGCAACTATCATCATCAAGGCAATAACAGCTCTGTTCTTCACGAATAAATCTGAAAAGATCATCACAAAGCGCAACCTTCTTGCTATAATTCCTTCGCTTATCCTCTGCATTGTGGGATATAGCCTCTACGAAGGCATCGTTATAACAAAGAGCCTTTCAGCAGCTGCTATTATCGCTGCTTTTACACAGACACCTGCTTATACGATCCAGGTCGCTGCAAGTTCTGTACTGTATATCGTTGTCGGAACTGCTCTTGATAAGGTCGGCTTCAAAAAGAAGTTCTCTCTGTAAATATTTGTTGGGGCGGATATTATCCGCCCTTTTTCACGTAACATGGACAAACTGTAGGGGCGCACAGTGTTCGCC
>CACZEJ010000112.1 GCA_902780115.1 Ruminococcus flavefaciens
TAAGGTTGCGCAGTCCAAGAAAGTCCATTTTCAGCAGTCCCAGCGATTCAAGAACTCCCATGGTGTACTGAGTGACAACAGTATCGTCGTTCAGCTGGATAGGTACAAGGTCGCTGAGCGGAACTGCCGATATGACAACTCCTGCCGCATGGGTAGAAGCATGGCGCGGCATTCCTTCGAGCTTTTTTGCAAGGTCTATCAGCTTCCTTACGTTCCTGTCACTGTTATACAGACCGCTCAGTTCTTCCGACTCCTTCATTGCCTCATCGAGATCTGCTTTCGGGTCTATCTCCTTTGCGCATCTGTCACAGAGCTGATACGACAAACCGAGAACTCTGCCCACATCGCGGACTGCTGCACGAGCTTTCAGGGTATCAAAGGCGATTATTTCCGAAACATAGTCCGCACCGTAGCGCCGCACAACGTAGTCCTTGACGCTCTGTCTGCCTTCGATGCAGAAATCTATATCAAAGTCGGGCATACTTACTCTTTCAGGATTGAGGAAACGCTCGAACAGAAGATTGAACTTGATAGGGTCAATTCCCGTGATTCCGATGCAGTACGCACACAGACTTCCCGCACCTGAGCCTCGTCCCGGACCGACAGGCACGTTATGTTCACGGGCATAGCGTATGAAGTCCCAGACTATGAGATAATAGTCTGTATATCCCATTTTGGTGATTATATCCAGCTCGTACTCCATGCGCTTCACAACATTTTCGGGCGGCTCGGAGCCGTACTTCTCAAACATACCCTTTCGGCACAGCTCACGGAAATACTGCTTGTTATCGCTCACGCCTTCAATTGTGAATTTCGGGAGCTTGATATTTCCGAATTCAAACTCCACATTGCAGCGCTCTGCTATCTTTGCAGTGTTGCTCACAGCTTCTTCGTGTCCTTTGAAAAGTGCTGCCATTTCGTCCGCGGACTTCACGTAAAACTCATCGGTCTCGAAATTCAGTCCGCTCGGGTCATCGAGAGTTTTTCCCGTTTGTATGCAAAGCAGAACGTTCTGCATCTCAGAATCGTTCCTGTTTATATAATGGCAGTCGTTTGTCGCTGCAAGAGGTATCCCCGTTTCTGCCGAAAGCTTGTAGAGCAGCGGCAGTATTTTCAGTTCATCTCTTATACCGTGGTTCTGCACCTCTATGAAGTAGTTCCCGTCGCCAAAGATATCACGGTATTTTAGAGCTACAGCCTTAGCTTCGTCGTAGCTGTCTTCAACAAGAAGCCGCGGTATCTCTCCTGCAAGGCAGGCAGACATACAAATAAGACCGCCGTGATATTTTTGCAGAAGCTCCAAATCTACACGCGGTCTGTTATAAAAGCCTTCGATACCTGCAATTGAGACAAGCTTTACCAGATTACGATAGCCTTCATTATTTTCGCACAGGAGTATCAGATGATAAGGCGAAGCATCGAGCCTAGGCTCGCGGTCATGGCGGGTACGCCTTGCAACGTAGACTTCACAGCCGATGATTGGCTTTATATCGGCAGCTCTCGCAGCATTCCAGAACTCCACCGCACCATACATATTTCCGTGGTCGGTTATGGCAACGGCTGTCTGCCCAAGTTCCTTTACCCGTTCAATGAGCGACTTTAAGCGGCAGGCTCCGTCAAGAAGGCTGTATTCGGTATGGACATGAAGGTTTACGAATTCATCAGCTCTCATGTCTTCCACCTCCGCATCTGATCTCGTCTGCCATTTTTGCAAGCTTCTTGAATCTGTGGTTGACACCTGAACGGCTTATGGGCTCGCTTAGGGACTCCCCGATCTCCTGGAGGCTCATATCAATATTATCAAGCCTGAGCTGTGCGACCTCACGAAGCTCATCTGATAGTGTATCCAGTCCGACAGCATGGTCAATGAGCTTTATATCCTCGATCTGCTTCATTGCAGCCTTTACCACCTTGTCGATGTTGGCTGCATCACAGTTCGCTATCCTGTTCGCTTTATTGCGGATATCCTTGTATATCTTCATATTCATGAGTTCAAGAGTACACTGGGGCGCACCGATAAAGGTCAGCGTATCTTCGATGGATTCACTGCCCTTGATGTACACTATATACTGTCCCCTTCGCATGACCGTCTTTGCCGTAACACCGATATCGCCGAGAAGAGTTGCAAGCTGTACCGCAAGTCCTTCCTCTGGGCACGAAAATTCAAGGTGATATTCCTTTGACGGGTCATTGACGCTTCCGCAGGCAAGAAAAACACCTGCTGTAAAAACTCCGAGACTATTGGTTGCAATAATCTCGGAATCTATCTCTCTGACATTCTCACGAAGTCTGTATTTACGGAACACCTCAGCAGCATTATCGCCGCCGACCTCACAGATATGGAGTACTGTGCCGTTTTTGCGGATATGATCTCTGCTCTGCGGCTTTGTCTTGAAAACCGCTGTAAACAGGCTGCAAAACAAGTCCGCAGAAGTCCTGCTCTCACTCTGGAAGCATACGTGCTCCTTAGTGAGGGTACGGCAGAAAAGCAGCATACCGTACAAGCAGGCAAAGCGCCTGTCTTTATCATTTACAGAGGAGCATATCTCCCCTCTGACATCATTTGAGAAGGAAATTTCAACTCACTCCCATACTCAGAATTTTCTGTCTTTAGCTATATCTCTGTGGTATTTCTGTACCTTGTATTCTTTTTCGATAAGGTGATCTGCCATAAGCTCGGCAAAGGTTATGGAGCGGTGTTTTCCGCCCGTACAGCCGAAGGATATAACTAGCTGGCTCTTGCCCTCCTGAACATACAAAGGTATAAGATAATCAATAAGGTCAGTCAGTTTATCGAACAGCTCCTGTGACTGCGTGAAGCTCATAACATAGTCCCTGACGCAGCTGTCACAGCCTGTATGGTTGCGAAGCTCCTCGATATAGAAAGGATTCGGCAGGCATCTCACATCGAATACCAGATCGGCTTCCGTAGAAACGCCGTACTTGAATCCGAATGACATTACCTTTATCATAAGGGAATCCGAGCTCTTTTCAAGGAAGATAGACTTGACCTGCTCTTTGAGCTGTGACGAAGTAAAATTGGAAGTCTCTATGTAATAATCCGCTATCTCTCGCATCTGAGAGAGCTGGCTCCACTCGTAGTTTATCGCATCGTGGATACTTCCGTTGAACTTTTCGGAAAGCGGGTGCTTACGGCGGGTCTCCTTATAACGTTTCAGCAGAACGTCATGATTAGCCTCGATAAAGAGCACTTTCACATCGACATCGGGCTGCTGTTTGAGCTCCTGCCACGAGCGGAGTATCTCCGCGAACATATCGCCCGACCTGATATCCACAGCCACGGCTATCCTGTTTATATTTGATTCGGACTGTCTGCACAGATCAACGAACTGAGTTATCAGCTTGGGTGGGATATTATCAATACAGTAAAAGCCGATGTCCTCCATAACGTCCATTACGCTGGACTTGCCCGACCCCGACATTCCTGTTACTATCAAAAGCTGCATAAAACTCTCCTTACGCCAAAGATTTACTGAAGTATAACAGGCTCAAGTTCCAGTATATAGCCTGTTTTCTCCTTTACTACCGTTTTTACCTTTTCACAGAGCTCCAGAACATCTGCACAGGTCGCATAGCCTTTATTGATAACGAATCCGCTGTGTTTTTCACTGACCATAGCACCGCCGCAGGTAAGTCCTTTCAGTCCGCACTGCTCAATGAGGAGCGAAGCATAGCTTCCCTCGGGACGCTTGAACGTGCTTCCTGCACTTGGGTATTCAAGAGGCTGTTTTGAGCTTCTTTTTGCCATGCACTCGCTCATAGCCGCCTTTATGCCGTCAGGATCGCCGCTTCTGAGTTCTACCGTTACAGAAGTTATGACCTTTTCTGTGCCCGAGAAGATGCTCCTGCGGTATCCGAGCTCCATTTCATTCTTTCCGATGGAACATATATTACAGTTCTCGTCGATATATTCGGCTGAAACTACAACGTCCTTCATTTCACTGCCGTAAGCTCCTGCGTTCATATACAGAGCTCCGCCTACAGTTCCCGGGATACCGAAAAGGTTCTCCATTCCTGTGAGACCGAGCTGCTGTGCGCGGACACACGCCGATGCGAGCAGAGTACCTGCATCGCAGCGGATAGTATTGCCGTTAACATCAATACGTGAAAAATCACTTCCGAAAAGGAGTATAACTCCGTCAAAACCTTCATCGGAAACGATAACATTGCTTCCTCTGCCGAGGATACCGTACTTTATACCCTCCGACTTCATGTATCTGATAAGCTCAGCCGCAGACTTTGCCGAATTTATGCTAATAAGCGCTCTGCACGGTCCTCCGAAGCGGAATGTGATATATTCACTGAGTGAACATTCGGGAGTGATCCTGCACCCCAGCTTATCGCAAAGAGCTGATAATTCACTGATATTTATCATAGTTTCCCCCCTGGGTTCTCAAATATATAGTAAAGCATCATCAGAATGCTTCATAGTCACGAACGACCTCTTTCGGGTCTGAATCCATACCAAGCCTGTTAAGGAGCTCACGGGCAGCATTATAGCCCATTTTCTTCTGTCTGTTGTTCATAGCGGCAACTTCAAGGATAACGGCAAGATTTCTGCCGGGCTTTACAGGTATGGTAAGTGACGGTATCTTTACGCCGAGAAGGCTGACAAATTCGGTATCAACGCCCATTCTGTCGTATATCTTCTCGGAATTCCACTGTTCGAGCTCAACAACGAGGTCGATCTTCTCTGTCATCTTTACTGCACCGATACCAAAGAGTCGTCTTGCGTTGATGATACCGATACCTCTGAGTTCGAGGAAGTGTCTGATATTGTCAGGCGAGCTTCCTACAAGGCTTATATTCGATACCTTTCTGATCTCGACTGCATCGTCAGCCACAAGTCTGTGACCTCTCTTTACAAGCTCGATAGCTGTTTCGCTCTTACCTACGCCGCTCTCGCCTGTGATGAAAACACCTTCACCGTATATCTCAATGAGTACGCCGTGGCGGGTTATTCTCGGAGCAAGTGTAAGGTTGAGGAATGCGATAAGACCTGCTATGAAGTTTGAGGTGCTCTCCTTGCTTCTGAGCAGAGGTACCTCATACTCCTTTGCAAGCTCCAGCATCTCAGCAAAATACGGGAGCTCTCTTGTGATAATGAGAGCAGGTATCCTCTGTGAGAAAAGGAGCTGCAAACGCTCGCGTCTGGTCTTTTCATCTATAGTGGAAAGGTAAGCAAACTCCATCTTTCCTATGATCTGGATACGCTCAGGGTTGAAGTATTCATAGAAGCCCATAAGCTGGAGTCCGGGACGGTTTACATCGTTTTCGTCTATCATAAGTTCATTTGCATCTTTATGGATATAGATTGCTTCAAGCTTGAATTCGTCTATCACACGCTGAAGTGAAACTTTAAAATTTTCTGCCATAATAAACTCCGTTCTCCGATCCTGGATCGGGAATTATTTTCAGCCGAGCACATATGACTCGAAACCGTACTCTATTATCTCGTCTCTTGCCTCAAGAAGATCCTGGGTACTTACCGTAACTCCCGAAACACGGACAGCAACATTGAAGTCCTCAACATCTTCACTTACAAGATCGAGCATCTTTTTAA
>CACZEJ010000113.1 GCA_902780115.1 Ruminococcus flavefaciens
CTGTCCTCAGCAAGCTTTTCCACCAGAGTACTGTAGCACCTGAACATATCATTTATCATATCAGGATAGAAGATATCATCGAGTATATCCCATGAAGCAACTAATTCTCCGTCCTCCTCACGTATCTGATGATCCAGCCATACCTGCGGAGTCTGTGATATGCCGTAGTTTATCTTACCGAGGTAAACATTCTGTTCGCTGTCCTCGTTGTCCATGCCGATACCGCTGGTGAATACCACAGGCATTGCTATCTCTTTGCTGCTCTGATGATACTTGTTATACTCTCTTTCAACTTCAACACCGCTGACATTTGAGTGCTTCATCTCTTTCCACAGCGTCTGCTGTATATCAAGGCAGCTGCTGATAAAGCTTTTTCTCTTTCTGAGATCAGCTTCAACAAGTATAAGTGAAGTAAAGTCACCGATAAGCTTTTCAACGTCCTTGTTTATATGCTCCTTGCGGAAAAGTGTGAGATTAAGTGTGAAATGGTATGATCTGCTCCATTTTCCGAGTATCTCCGAGAAAGCGGCAAGCATCACGCTTGTAGGAGTTACGCCGTTGTCCTTTGCATTTTTTCTCAGCTTGTCCCATGAGGTCTTATCAAGTCTGAATTCCAGTCTGCGGTACTTCTGCTCGGTAAGTGACGAAGGATCGCATTTAAGCGCGAGCTGCGGTGCCTGCGGAAGTTCCTTCACTCTTTCGCACCAGTAATTCAGAGAGTCTTCGTATTCAGGCAAAAGCTTTCTCTTTTCAGTCTCGATAACATAATCCCTGAATGAGAAATCGGAAGGCTCGGCTTCGATAGTTCTGCCGTCATACAGTGCCTTCCACTCCTTCATGATATGGAACATACTGAATCCGTCATAAATGATATTGTCGAAATTGATATGTACTTTGTCCTTGTCGACATAACGTGATATGCACACATGAAAAGCAGGCCAGTTCTTGCTGTCAAAGCGGTAATGGGACATACTGTTCCTCATTTCAGAGAGCAGCTCTTCTTCTGACTTGCACAACTCCTGTGCTGAGAAAACAGCTATCTTGTACTCCGGAACTTTTTTGAGTACCTTCTGTCTCTGACCGTCGGGGAGAACTACTGCCCTCATCATGCTGTGCATTGAAATGAGCTCATTCCATGCCTTTTCAGCCTTTTCGATATCAAGCTTTTCGCAGTCGAGCTCGAAATAGCAGTGGTTGGATATGTCTCCCAGCGAATATGCGCCTGTACGTCCCAGCCAGTAGGACTGCTGGATATCAGTAAGCGGGAACGGACGGTACTTGTTTAACGGATCGCCCTTCGCATATGTTTTTTCGCCTGCGCCAGCCTGTCCTGCGTTATCTATCTCAGCTGCCTGATCTTTAAGAACGGGATTATTGAAAACAGTCTCAATGCCTATCTTCTTATGCAGGAGCTCTTTTGCTTCGGTGATGATATGCATTGCAAGCAGCGAATCGCCGCCGAGAACAAAATAATTGCTGTTGCGTCCGACAGTATCGACCTTGAGGATCTTTTTCCATATCTCGGCAAGCTTCTTTTCGGTATCGGTTACAAGAGGCTCAACTGCCGACACCTCATTTACGATATCAAGCTTGTCGAGCATTGAGATCAATGCCTTTCTGTCAACCTTGCCGTTTGCGGATATAGGGATATCCCAGACGATCTTGAACAGATTCGGTATCATATATTCAGGAACAGATCTCCTAAGATGCTCCTGCAATTCCTCTTTGGTTACCTGTGCAGCTGCCTTTTTTGCGTAGAAATTCACTGAATACTCGCATATCTTTTCTGTATTGTACGCAACAAATCCCGTAAAGCCCAGTTTCTCGATGATGCTCTTCCATTCTTCGCCGCTTCTGAGACAAAGCTCCTCATTGCCGTCATTGAGCAGCGATGCTGTTATAAGCTGCATTTTCATATCCGCAGAGCGTTCGAGGACAATAAGGACACCGTTATCATTAAGGCAGTCATAAACCTCGGAAATAATATCGGGATATGTCAGGTATTTGTGCAGAACATTATCAAGGATAACGTAATCATAGTAAGATCTCCTGATCTCTTCCTTGCCTCTGTGGATATAATTTATATCCTCACGGTCTGAAAGTTCGGTCTTGTATTTCTTTATAAAATACAGGGAGCTGTCAGCAGCAGTGATATCCGCATTTTGAGCACTCAGCGTTCTTATGAAAGCTGTATCACGGGGATCGACAAAGAGTATGCTTTTCTTTTTGCCGTGAGAAAGCTCGTTAATATGCTCAGCGACCGCATCTCTTGTACGTGACACAGCAGGAAATCCGTTGAGTATCTTCTCAGGAGCAGCAATATCTTCTGATACAAGAAGCTCGGTGCTCCTTATATTTCCGCGCACTACATCTGCCGACTTGTCTGCATAAGCTTTAAGGATACTGCTATCTGCTTCGGTATGCTTTTTGCCTGAAAGTGAATATTTACCGTTTTCATATCTGAGATATCCGCTTTCGGCAAGCACCTCAGCCCATTTTTTCACAAGTCCCGCAAACTTTGGCAGAGCACCTGCTCTTTCCGTAATCTCATCTTCGGACAGCTGTTCATTTTCGTGAATGATATCCATATTCTCGAATATCTTTTCGATATAGTACTCGGCTTCCGTGTCAAGTTTGCTCTTGCAGTCAGAATAAGCTGCACTTTCTTTTTCGGCTTCCTCACTGTTCATAATTTCTGATGCCGACAGTACAGGCAGCTCCTTGTCAAGAGTTCTCGGAACGACAAATGCTGCGAGGTGATTGGTGTTTTCCTTGTCCTTTTTAGTGACCACGACAGCTTTTTCCACATCGGAGTGACTGCTGAGTACAGTTTCGATCTCACCAAGCTCTATTCTGTGACCTCTTACCTTTACCTGAGAATCGCGTCTGCCAAGGAACTCAATGGTGCCGTCTTTCCAGAACCTGCCCATATCGCCTGTTTTGTACCAGCGAATACCGTTCTCAACAATGAACTGCCTGTCCGTCAGCTCCTTGTTTCCGATATATCCCTTTGCAACGCCCGCACCGCCTATAAGCAGTTCGCCCTCGGTATATGCAGGACAATCGCTGCCCTTCTCATTCACTATCCTGTACGCCTGATTATTAAGTGCAAAGCCATACGGTATACTTTTCCACTCAGCAGGTATATTTTCCTCAACTTCAAAATAATTCGACCATATGGAAGCTTCGGTAGCTCCGCCAAGAGATATCATTCTTGCGTTTTCGGATACGGCTTTGAGCTTTCCGCGCAGATCAAGTCCTATCCAGTCACCTGAAAGGAGAACTATCCTCAGCGAAGGCAGAGCAGTTTCCGTCATATCCGCAGCTATCATAAGCATATCACAGAGCACAGGAACACTGTTCCATACAGTAACGTTATACTCATTGACCAATTCTGCCCAGCGCTCGGCATTTCTGTCGATCTCATCAGAAATAACAACAAGACTTCCTCCTGCCGTGAGCATACCGAATATATCATATACAGAAAGATCAAAGTCTGTTGCAGATACACCGATAGCCGTATCGCCGCTGCCTATATCATATTTTCTGTTCACATCATAGATAGTATTCAGAGCTGCCTTGTGGGATATCTCAACGCCCTTCGGTACGCCCGTTGAACCCGACGTGAATATGATATACGCTGTATTATCGCCGTTAATCGGATCTATCGCAGCTCCTTCGCGGCATATCATATCCTCTATCGTGAAAAGCTCGGTATTATCAGGAACACTTATGCCGCTGTCGCGCGAGGATATAACATATCTTACGGAAGCCGTATCGAAGATATACTTTCGGCGGTTTTCAGGCTGTTTGCGGCTTATGGGGACATATGCACCGCCTGCCGCGATAACGCTTAATATCGCAGTTATCTGCTTTATGCCTCGTTCCATGCATACAGCCACGCATTCGCCTTCATGTATCCCCTTGCTTCTGAGGAATGCAGCTGCTGATGCTGCATCATTCATCAGCTTGCCGTAAGTGACTTTTCTTCCGCTCACTGCATCAATAAGAGCAGTCTTTTCAGGTGTTCTCTCTGCATTTTTCAGAAGTCCGCTTATCAGTCCGTATTCGGAAGCTTCAACTTCTTCATCGGGAACATATCTGAGTTCGGGGATATGATACAGTGTTTTCAGCTCTGGAACAATATCCCAGTTCTTCTCGTCTTCTGCGAGCCACAGGAAGAGCTGCTCCAGCGAGTAAAACATATCGTCGATCATGCCGTCAGGAAACATTGCAGGAACATGATCCCAGATAAGGTGCATACCGCCGTCCTTGTCAAAGCACTGGAAGTCTATCCATATCTGCGGAGTCTGAGAGAGCATATATACGTCCTTGCCGAATGTTTCCGTGAACTCATGCGAGAACAGCTCATCGCCTGTATTGCAGGCAAATACAACAGGAGCATATACTATGCCTGTTTTGGCTTTTTTTGCAGCATCTCTGAGCACTTTTACCCCCGAGTATCTGCTGTACTCGGTATCACGCCTGAAACCGTCCTGATTTCGTCTGACCTGCTCTGCAAAGGTAAGTCTCTCACTGTAATCCACGCCCACAAGTATCAGGTTTGAAAAATCAGCAACAGCTCGGTTTATGTTGCTGAGATACTCGGGATTTCTGTCAAAGAGAGGCATATTGATAACGAATTTATCATCATTGCTCCATTTATTAAGCACATAGCCGTATACGCTCATGAGTATCATTGCAGGAGTAAAATCACGTTCTCTTCCGATATTGCATATCCTGCTCCAATTCTCAGCGTTTATCCATGTCTCTTTTCTTCTGAACTCCTGTCTTGCATTTTTGTCAAAGCTTGATGATACGGGAAGATCGGGTGTGAATTTATGAGCTTCAAGACGCTCTTCCCAGTATTTTCTGCACTTTTCCCCATCATATTTTTCATTGTTCTTCGCTTCAAGGTATTTCTTGAATTCGAGGGGATCTCTTTTTTCAAGTGTATCAGGCACGTTATAAGCCTTTTCAAGGTCCCTGAGGATAATGCGGATACTCTCGACATCAGCAACGATAAGGCTGAAATCAAAGTGTATATGATAAAGCTCGTCATTCAGTACCGTTACTTCAAGTCCCATAACATCACCATGTTCAATATCAAGAACATTGTGCGAAAGACGCTTTCTCACAGCTTCACATTCCGAAGTCTTCTCGGCTTCGCTTTTATCTCTGAGATCATTTACTCTGATATGCTTTTCCTGAAAACTCTCGGGGATCTCCTGTGTACCGTCGCTGTTGAACACCGCATGGAGCATACCATGTGCAGCTCTAACCTCATTGAATGCAGCTTCAAGACGGCTTATCGAGATATTACTGCATTCAGTCTCTATGTAAAGGTGGCAGTCGTTGCCGCCAAGATATTGTCCCTCATTTCTTCCTACCCAATACGCATACTGGATATCCGTAAGCGGAAACGGACTGTGATCCGTCACTGTCTCGGCAGCTGCTTTCTTCTTTTTTCTCTTATTCTTTTCAGAAAGGAGCTTTTCCCATGCCGACAGTGTCGGCGATGAGATAAGCTTTGTAAAGGATACATTATACCCCTCTCTCCTGAATTTTCCTCCATTACCTCAACGTCAAGCCTGCCTTTTTTGCCGCGTATCCTTGTGACCATATGTCCGTGTCCGTCTATAGTCCTGAATACAGCATTTTTATTCTTTATCTCCTTCTCTTTTGCAGAGATACTAACTTTCCACGGAGCTGTCCTGTCATCTTTGCTGTGATAGATCAGTGCCCTGACACCTGATCGGTCAAGTCCTCCAACTGCTGTATATTCGCCTATCTTTCCGAAAACTTTATTTTCGTAGACCGTATTGCAGAAATTGTAGAACCCGAATATAAATTTCAGTATGATATTATCGAACATGGTGAAGAACTCTCTGCCGCTGTTTATTCCCGAAAGCGCAGTCACAGCCGACACACGTTCATGCTTGTTATTCATAACAGCCGCCACGGCATATGCACCGAAGCTGTGACCGATAAGCTGAATGTCCGCATCTTTGAACCTTTCATCATGCTCCACTGAAACAAGTACGTTTTCAAGATCAACTATCCACTGTGGAAAACCGATCATTGATTTTCCGCCCGATCCTCCGCAGGCAGTATAATCAAATGCCAATACATGATAGCCTTTGCTAACTAAATGGCATATCTCATACAAGTACGAACGGTGTGTGACCCCCACTCCATGTGCAAATACCAAAAGCTTGTCGGTTCTGCTGCTGCTTTTGTGATAAAGATAGGTTGCAAGCTCAGCCGCAGATGACCTGACCTTGCCTTTTTCGTATAAAAGGTCGGGAAAATCCTCTTGGTGCGGCTCATTTTCTCCGTTCACACGTTTTCCGAAACGCATTTTGTAATTCATGAAGAAGCTGAGAAAAAGCAGGAGAAATATCCCTGCCACAACTAATAACACGATCAATAATACCCTCAGCATACTCCCTCACCTTTTTTCACAAGGCTCATGGCAAGTTTTTCAAGCTTGAACTTCTGCACCTTTCCGCCGGGAGAATACTCAAATGCATCAACTCTGAAAAAATATTTGGGTATCTTGTATTTTGCTATCTTGCCGAACAGACTGTTCCGAACATCGGCAAGGTCGATATCATCACCTGCGGTCTGTACAAAAGCTGCTATCTCTTCACCGTATATCTTATCCTTTACTCCAACGACCTCAGCAACTATAACTCCGTCATATTCCTCGATCTTTTCGCTTATTTCATCGGGAGCGATATTGTATCCGCCCTTTATGATTATATGTTTCTTTCGTCCGATAATGGTGAAGTATCCTTCTTCGTCAACATATCCAAGATCTCCGCTGTGGAGCCAGCCGTCGCTGTCTATGGTTTTCGCGGTCATTTCGGGATCTTTATAGTATCCCTTCATAACATGGTAGCCCTTTGTGACGATCTCTCCGACCATGCCCGCAGGAACTTCATTGTTATTTTCATCGACTACCCTTATGACCATATTGTCAAAGCTCTTGCCGACTGTCGTAAGCTGTCTTCTTTTATCTGTATCAAGTACAGAGATAGTGCAGCCGCAGCTCATTTCCGTCATTCCGTAGATTCCTGTGATATACTCAAGTCCGAATGAATCATGTATATCCCTCATAAGAGCCTCTGAGGATATAGCTCCGCCGATAACAGCTTTTTTCGCGGTGGAATGATCGTATTGTGCGAATTCGGGCAGATTTATCATATTGATGAACATTGTGGGCACACCCATCATCATCGTTGCTTTGTATTTTTCAACTGCTGAGAGCATCTTTTGCGGAGTGTAGAAGTCTATCGTCAGGAGATGTGCTCCCGAGATAAGTGTCATGAGTATTGCAACGACTGTTCCGAAGGTCGTGAAAAGAGGCAGCGGTGTGCAGAGCTTTTCGCTGCTGTCCATTCCCATTCCGTGAACAGCATATCGGCAGCTGTTTATTACAGCATACTGTCTCAGCATTACTCCCTTAGGGTCAGCAGTCGTACCCGATGTGTACATTATCGCATAAAGATCGTCACTTGTAACGCTGTCCGAAACTCTGCGCATATCCTCAGCAGATACAAGAGAAGCATACTTAGTAAAGGCGTTCCACCTTACGAAGTTAACTGCTCTGTCCTCGGAAAGCCTGTCATCAGCAAGTACAACACGCTCCAGAAGGAGGTCCTCATTCTGCTCCGACCACGCCTGCTGAACAAGCTCCCAGTTCTGCTTGTCGCGGAAGCAGGAATCAATGAACAAGGTTTTTATATCCGCGTGTCTGAGAACGCGGCTTATTTCAGAAACATAGTAATTTACATTTATGGGAACGACCACGATGCCGATCTTTGCAGCTGCAAGAACGAGCTCAACATATCTTATGCCGTTCTCGCACATTATACCTATATGGTCGCCTTTTTCCAGTCCCGAACCAAGCATGGCTCTTGCGATGATATCGGTGCTTTCAGAAAAATCGCCGTAAGTTACCGACCTGTCACTCGCAGTTTCAGTGATAAAAAATGAATCCTTCAGTTTGTCGGAGCGATCTCTCAATATCCTGCCGATAGTAGTATCAATCAACTTTATCATTTCTGCCTCCAACATAACAATATTGGTCGATCTCCTCCATCAGTTCACCGACATAATCCATACCCATATCGAATATAAAGAAATGACCGCCCTCAAATTCCTTTATATAGAAATCTTCGGAAGTGACCTCGCTCCATGTCTCCATAAGCTCTTTTGTTGCGTCTTCGTCATCGGTGGCACAATGAGCTATCACAGGCACATCGAGCATCTCTTCATGGTAGCGGAAGCTGTCGTTAAGCTCATAATCCTTGCGGATAGACGGAAGAAGAAAATCGAGTATCTCTCTGTTTTCAAGGATCTCCTTCGGAGTCGCGTTATACCTTCTGAGCTCTTCAATAAGAGCCTCATCGTCCATGTACGACTTGAACTCTCCTTCAAGCTCAACATGAGGAGCGTGTCTGCCGGCAACGATGATCTCCTTTGGCTTATGGCCGTAAAGTCTTGACATAAAGTCGGCAGTATAAAATGCAGCTGCTGCGCCCATACTGTGACCGAAAATAATATATTCTTCGCTGCCCACAAGCTTATCTACAGCTTCGCATAAGGACGGAGCGATTTCTGCAAAATCTGTAATGAATCTCTCACTTTTTCTCGTGCCTTTTCCTGCAAATTCTACAGCAATAAAGTTGAACTCACCTTTGATCTGCGTCCAGCTTCTGTAAACAGAGGCGCTTCCGCCTGCATGGTGAAAACATATCACTTTCAAATGCGTACTGTCATCAAGTGGATAGGTCGAGAACGGGAACCATTTTTCCCAATCTCTGTTGGTTGAATAATTACTCATAAAATCTCTCCTTATCTATTTTTAAGCATAAATGCTTATAAACAACGCAAATAGTACAATAACATCGCCGAATATTAGTACAAACTAACTCTGCTTCAAAAAATAAAGCTTACATCTCAGAAGCTGACAAGGGGAAGTTGGTGTCTGCTGTAAAGGTGATCGATGAGGCTGAGAAGAAGATAACAGAGAGCAGAACGAACAGAGACTTTCAGTTTATCTACAATAAAGCGATATTTCCTGTCTCCATGAAGACTCTTAAATTTGACATAAATGCAGGTTCGATACTTACTTCTCTTACATATTATGAGAAACTCAGATATTTCCTGCACATGGAGAACAGATTTGAAGTACCGATAAAGCCGGCTGAATCGGAGGAGTTCCTTGCGGAAATAGAGAAACTGCCTTTCTGCGATAATAGAGGTAAGGAGAAGACAACGGACGCATATGTGGACCTGTCGGACTTCGAATTCCGGACAGTCAAGGAAAAGATCGGGACCGAAGTCGATCCGAAGCGGGTAAGAGACATCGCTTATGAAAATATCACCAACGGTAACTACGCTGCAGAGCTTATCGATGAGGATATGATCAGGCAGCCTGAACTTGTCGCGGACTCTGATGAATTCAGAGAGAGGCTTCAGTACTGTAAAGACAATCTGTCATTCAAGCTTGAATACGATACAGGAGACGGTACTGAGGTCATTAAACCTGAGCAGATCGACAAGATGGTCACATACACCGATGGTGAGCCGGAATTCAGTAAAAAGCAGATCAAAAAATTCATAAAAAATCTGGCTTCAGAGTGTAATGAATACAATGAGTCTTATGATTTCACTACATCAGGCGGCTCGCAGATAACAGTGAAGGGCGTCACGTATGGCAGGGCAATCGACCAGGATGCCATGACCAAAGAGCTTAAGAACGCGCTGAAGGAACAGAAATCCAAGTCCCTGGATATAAAGTGGTCCCAGCTCAAATACAACAATGGAAAAGGAATCGGGAACAGCTATATCGAGATATCTATCCCGGGACAACATGTGTGGTGCTATAAGAACGGCGAACTTGTTGT
>CACZEJ010000114.1 GCA_902780115.1 Ruminococcus flavefaciens
GATGCAGGTGACCATGTTGAATTCGGTATGCCTGAAAACTATACCGCTGCTACTCTCGGCTGGGGCTACTATGAGTACCGTGATGTATACGAGAAGCTCGATCAGGCTTCTCATATGGAAAATATACTGCGTCATTTCAATGACTACCTTATGAAGTGTACTTTCCGCGACAAGGACGGCACTGTTATAGCTCACTGCTATCAGGTCGGTGAGGGTAATATCGACCATAAGGTATGGAACAGCCCTGAGGTAGATACGATGCCTCGTCCTGCATTCTTCCTGACAGCTGAAAAGCCGCAGACAGACTACGTTGTATCTGCCTGTGCATCACTGGCTATCAACTACCTTAACTTTAAGGATACAGATCCTGAGTACGCTGAGAAGAGCCTTGACTATGCAAAGGCACTCTGGGATTTCGCAAATGATAATCCTAAGGAGCTTTCAGATAACAAGGACGGCCCTGTACAGTTCTACGGCTCAAGCAAGTGGGAAGATGACTACTGCTGGGCTGCTGCATGGATGTATCTTGCAACAGGTGATGCAAGCGTATTCGACTACGCTGTAAAGATATTCGATTACTATGCTCCGTCAGGCTGGTGCTACTGCTGGAACGATATGTGGAGCGGTGCAGGCGTAATGTGGGCTGTTATCAATCAGAAGTATCCTGAACTCGATCTTGTTCAGAAGATCAGAGATGCACAGGGCAAGAACAAGTATGTCTTTGACGATTTCTGGGACGACGACTGTGTAGGCAAGTGCCTGAAGACATGGCAGAAGAAGGAGACTCCTCAGGGCTTCGCACACCTTGATACATGGGGCAGCTGCCGTTATAACACAGCTATGCAGATGATCTGTCTCCTCTACGATAAGTACAAGAACAACGGCAAGCCGTCAGAGTGGAGCGAATGGGCTAAGAAGCAGATGAACTACATTCTCGGCGACAATGATACAACGTTCAAGGAAAGAGAAAAGTATTCGGTGCTTGCAGGCAAAAACGGTGCTCACGGTCCGAGATGCTACATCGTAGGCTATAACGATAATTCTGTAAAGAATCCTCATCACCGTGCAGCATCAGGACTTCTTATGGCAGAAGATCCGCGTGAGCAGAAGCACATTCTCTGGGGCGCTCTTGCAGGCGGTCCTGACACAGCTGATGCACATCAGGACGAAACAAGAGAGTATACCGAAAATGAGGTAACTATCGACTATAATGCAGCTCTTCCTGCTGCTGCTGCCGGTCTCTATTCACTGTACGGTACACCTGATATGGCTATTACTGAAAACTTCCCGCCAACTGATGAGAAGAGAACATACGGCTCACCGGACGGCGAAAGCGGCGGAAGCGGTTACTGGATCGAAGCTGTAGGCGTAGACAAGCCAAACCTTAACGGTGACGGTTCGGGTACAACACAGGTATCCTTCAAGGTGCTCACAGGTGAGAGCAACCCTTCAAAGAAGACTTCTGTTCGTTACTTCTTCAACGTAAGCGAAATGAAGAAGGGCATCGACGGTCTCGGTGAAGTGCGTGAGCTTTACGATCAGGCATTTACAGAGGACGGCGAAGGCGCAAACGGAACACTTACAGGTCCTTTCAAGTATGACAAGGTTCCTGATACATACTACGTTGAGGTTTCATGGGACGGCTATATCATAGCAAACTCAGGAAAGAAGTATCAGTTCGATCTCGGTATGTACTACGGCGATGTATGGGATCCTACAAATGACTGGAGCTACAAGGGTTTGGAGATCGGAGACAGCACAGCGTTCTTTGCAGTTGACGATCCGCCGGAGAAGCGCACTGAAAATATCTGCGTATACGATGACGGCGTTCTTGTAGGCGGTACAGAGCCTGACGGTTCAGTTCCTGCTGAAAAGGAAAAGACCACAACTACAACTACTACAAAGAAGACTACTACAACGACAAAGAAGACCACAACAACTACTACTGCAACTGTTACTACAACAAAGGTAAGCGTTGATGTCAAGGTAACTAAGGCAGGCGACGCAAACTGCGACGGTTCTGTGGATATGGGCGATATCGTTCTTATCATGCAGTCTCAGGCTAACCCTGACAAGTACGGTCTTGGCGGAACTGATAAGACAGCTATCACAGCTCAGGGTCTTGCTAACGCAGACGTTGATACATCTGTTAAGGGCGTTACTGCCGGTGACGCACTCCGTATTCAGGAGTTCCTCCTCGGCAAGATAAAAACTCTGTAATTACACAAAAAGCTGCACCATGTGTGCAGCTTTTTCATCTTATGCTGAATAAGTCAGAAATAATTGCCAATGATAGCCACTGAGGTGATACAAATGAGAAAGCCTTCGTGGTACATCATGGCAGCAGGACTGTTCCTTGCGATACTTATTTCTAACCTGAGCAGCTTTATAAGCGACGGGCAAAAGCTGGACGAGCTCCGCGGGAGCGTTCTGCGGCTGCATATACTTGCCAATTCCGACAGCGATAGAGACCAGTGTCTGAAACTGAAGGTGCGGGACAAGCTGTTGGGAAGTGACCTGTTCGGAGGTGCGGCTGACCTTTCGGAAGCTGAGGAGACAGCTGCCAAAAAGCTCAGACAGATCGAACACATTGCCGAAAATGTCCTGCTGGAAAGCGGGTGCAGGTACAGGGTATCGGCAGAACTGACCGATGCGGACTTTGACGAGCGCGTTTACGGAGATATAACAATGCCCTCGGGGAAATACCGCGCTCTGCGCATAAAAATAGGAAAAGGTGAAGGGCATAACTGGTGGTGCGTGATGTATCCGCCGCTTTGCCTGCCTGCTGCCTGTGAAATTGGCGGAGAACAGCCGAGCGTACAGGCTGATGTCGCAGAGGATAAAGCGGCAGAGGAAGAACATTTCGATGATAAAGAGCTTGATATGCTTAGAAAGCCGCAAAAATACAAGGTGAGATTTGCAATATGGGATAAAATCAAGAGCGTATTCAGCGACGATGTTGTATAAAACGACGAAAAGTTCAGCCGCTATTGACATTGCAGAAATAGTGGTGTATAATATTTGAGTAAACAAAGCAGAACTATGCGTTCTCACCGTCAGGCTATGCTGAAACGGTCAATATATATGGATCATCTGAGCTGTATCAGACAGCTTTATGTTCAGTGTGTATTGGTGAGTGCGGATAATTTCTGCACTCATTTTTGTTTTTAAATTATATTGCTTGGAGGTGCTTGACTATTAGCAAACAGGAACTGCAGATCAACGAAGAGATAAGAGACAAAGAAGTACTCGTAATCGACGCTGAAGGAAAAAAGCTCGGCGTTTTGTCCGCCAAAGAAGCTCAGCAGATGGCTTTTGAACAGGAACTGGATCTCGTAAAGATCGCTCCGCAGGCAACACCACCCGTATGTCGTATCATGGACTATGGAAAGTATTGCTTCGAGCAGGCTAAGCGTGAGAAGGAAGCAAGAAAAAATCAAAAGGTCGTTTCTATAAAAGAGATCAGAATGTTCTCAACTATTGATACTCACGATTTTGAAACGAAGGTAAATCAGGCTGTCAAATTTTTACAGGGCGGCGATAAACTCAAGGTGTCGGTAAGATTCCGTAAAAGAGCTATTGCACACCCGGAGCTTGGAGGCGAACTGCTTGATCGCTTTAAAGAAGCAGTTTCTGCGGCAGGCACTGTGGATAAGCCGGCTAAGATGGAGGGACGCAGCATCGTAATGTTCGTTTCCCCGAAGGCCGCTAAGTAAGGAGGATCATATAATGGCAAAGGTAAAGGTTAAAACTCACTCGGGCGCTAAGAAGCGTTTTAAGATTACAGGAAGCGGTAAGGTAAAGTACCAGCACACCAACAAGAGACACAGACTTACTCAGAAGGATACTAAGCGCAAGAGAATCGCTCGTAACGCAGGTGTTGCAGACTGCACAAATGCACCTACAATCAAGAAGCTCGTTCCTTATATGTAATCTGATGCGGAGATGCTCCGCAAGGTACTGAACGAATTCCCGTAATTTTAATTTTGGAGGTAAAGAACTATGGCACGTATTAAAGGTGCAATGATGACTCGTAAGAGAAGAAACAAGACTTTAAAGCTTGCTAAGGGCTACTGGGGCTCTAAGAGCAAACACTTCAAGATGGCTAAGCAGGCTGTAATGAAGTCAGGCAACTATGCATATATCGGAAGAAAGCAGAAGAAGAGACAGTTCAGACAGCTCTGGATCGCAAGAATCTCTGCTGCTGCTAAGCTCAACGGCATGAACTATTCTACATTTATGAACGGCTGCAAGAAGGCTGGTATCTCTCTCAACAGAAAGATGCTCTCCGAGATCGCTATCAACGATGCAGCAGGTTTCACAGCTATTGTTGACAAGGCAAAGGCTGCTCTTTAATTGCAATTTAAAACACGCTCCTATATAAAATAAGAGCGTGTTTTTGTTAATACATGGTTCGTGACATGATATGCGTAATTGGTGGCATAAGCCATTGATTACGCATAACGAATTGATTCAGGCGGTGTTGTACTATTGGAAAACATCATCACATCAAAAGATAATCCTACTGTCAAGCTGTATCAGAAGCTTTCTTCATCAAAAAAAGAGAGGCTTCAGTACGGCTTATTCGTGTTGGAAGGGCTCAGGATAGTTGGGGACGCTCTCCGCGAAGACAGCGGCATCACACAGCTGATACTCACGCAGAAAGCCCATGAGCGCTTCAGTGAGGAGCTTTTACAGGCTGATTTGAGAAGCACAAAAACTATTGTAATTTCAAATGAGCTTGGAAATAAGATCGCTTCAACGGATGCCACACAGGGCGTATTCGCAATGTGCCGTATTCCCGTTCAGCGTAAAGTAAAACATATAGTGAGCAGCGGCGGAAAGTATCTGGTGCTGTTCGGACTTCAGGACCCGGGAAACGTCGGCATGATGATAAGGACTGCCGATGCACTCGGTATAGACGGAGTGATAATGTCGGGAAGCTGTGACCTGTACAGTCCAAAGGTCATACGCTCCACTATGGGTTCCGTATTCAGAATGAAGATAGCCATAGAGAACGACGCAGATGTCCTTTTCTCCGAGCTTGACGATATCGGAGCTGTTACCTCTGCGGCAGTCATCGACAAGGACGCAAAGCCCGTAACAGAATGTACCTTTGAGGGAACACAGGCTGTATTCATAGGCAATGAGGGCAACGGGCTGCCTGCGGATATCGCACAGCGTTGTACACAAAAGGTGATAATACCCATGCACGGGAATATCAATTCCCTCAACGCTGCAATGGCTGCGGGAATTCTTATGTGGGAGCTCAGCAAATAGTTCCTGTTTAATACTTGCGGACGGAGGTGTCCTGTCATGGATAAAAGACGCGATAAGATCAACTATTATCTTGATATTGCCGAAAAAGTCTCGGAAAGATGTACTTGTCTCAGAAGACATTACGGCGCTGTTATAGTAAAGAATGACGAAATAATCTCAACAGGCTATGTGGGAGCCCCACGCGGCAGGGCGAACTGCACCGATCTCGGATACTGTATAAGAAAAAAGCTCGATATCCCACGAGGTGAAAGGTATGAGCTGTGCAGGAGCGTCAAAAGGCTGATAATCAATGCAGGTATCGACAAGGTGATAATACGTATCAGCGAGAATGAGTATAAGATCATACCTGTGAGCACATGGATAGAAAATGATGAATCTCTAGAAGGAACAATGGGCTATTGAGTTAAGCGGATAATGTGTATTTTTTCATCAAGGGGGCTTTACTGTGGACGAAACAAAATACTGGCTGTGGCTGAACATGGTCTTTGGTACGGGAAATCACCGTATATGGGAAGTAATGAGCTTTTACCGCACGGCTGAAAAAGCATATCAGTCGCTGAGCTCGGATTCTTCAATGGTAAGTCTCAATGAAAAAGAGAGCAAAGCCGTTCACAGTGTGCCGCTGCATAATGCGGAAATATTCCTGCTTAACTGTGCAAAACGCGGAATCGGCGTTATAGGCTATACGGATCCTTTGTATCCGAAACAGCTCATGCATATATATAATCCGCCTTCCGTACTATATTACAAGGGCAATATCTCGTGCCTGCAAACAGACCTGACAGTTACGGGCGTAGGTACAAGAAAAGCTTCGCCGTACAGCTTAAAGGCGGCAAAGGATATATGCTCCGAGCTTTCAATGCGGGGAGTCGTTATCATCAGCGGATTTGCTGTGGGTATCGACCTTGCCTGCAGTATGGCTGCTGCCGATATAGGCAGACCTACAGTCTGTGTAATGGGCTGCGGTGTGGACGTTGACTATCCGCGCCAGAACTTTGCCTACAGAGATGTGATACTCGCCGCAGGTGGTGTGTTCATATCCGAATTTCCACCGGGGACGCAGCCTAATTCTCCCAATTTCCCGAAGCGCAACAGAGTGCTTGCAGCTCTCGGAAAGGCGACAATAGTATTTCAGGCAGGTGCGAAAAGCGGTTCGCTAATAACTGCAAATCTTGCCGCAGGTCAGGGACGGGAAGTCCTTTGTCTGCCGCCTGCCGATATATTCAGCGGAGAATATTCTGGAAATATCAAGCTCCTGCGTGACGGTGCCATATCCATGTATGACGCATCGGACGTTATGGAGTGCATATCAGCGAAATACAGTCAGCTTTCGGAACAGCCGACGGTCACAAGAGCAGAAAGCCATTTGGGCGAACGTGCCGATGATGCGGCAGAGATGACCGCGGCTCTGAAAGAGCTTGATGAAATAGACGACGAAAAGACCGATACCCCGATGTCAGCCGAACTGCCGCAGGACATTTCGCAGCAGCAGAGAGGGATAGCGGAAATGCTTGAGAACGGGGCGCTCCATGCGGACGAACTCGCTCAGAGCCTCGGTCTGGATCCGTCAGAACTTATGACAGAGCTTACAGAGCTGGAGATATTCGGCGTTGTACGCTCACTTCCTGGAAAAATGTATGAACTTATAAGATAAGGGGATAAATCAATGTCAGACTTAGTCATAGTAGAGTCGCCTGCAAAGGCAAAAACTATTCAGAAATACCTCGGACCCGGGTATGAAGTAATAGCATCAATGGGTCATGTGCGCGACTTGCCGAAGTCCAAGATGGGCGTTGACAAGGATAACGACTTCAAGCCTCAGTACACCGATATGAAGGGCAAGGAGGACGTTATACGCGAACTCAAAAACGAGCTAAGAAATGCGATAAAGTATATCTCGCTACCGACCCTGACCGCGAGGGAGAAGCTATCTCGTGGCATATCGCACAGATGCTGAAGCTGGATATGAACGACGACAATCGCGTTGCTTTCAACGAGATCACAAAGACGGGCGTTAAAAACGGTATGAGCAACCCGCATAAAATAGATGTTGACCTTGTAAATGCACAGCAGGCAAGACGTATCCTTGACAGACTTGTGGGATACGAGCTCAGTCCTTTCCTCTGGAAGAAAGTCAAGAGAGGACTTTCGGCAGGACGTGTCCAGTCGGTTGCTGTACGTCTTGTGGTAGACCGCGAAAACGAGATAAGAGCCTTCGTGCCCAAGGAGTACTGGTCTATCGACGCAAAGTTTACAGCGCCTGCATCACGAAAAATATTCGATGCTGCTCTCGTGGCAGTTGACGGCGAAAAACTTGAGATACCCAATCAGGCAGCCGCAGACGATCTTCTTGCAAGACTTGAAAACGCTGAATATACCGTGAAGTCAGTCAAGAAGCGCGTTACGAAGAAGCAGCCTGCACCGCCGTTCATCACATCAACTCTCCAGCAGGAAGCATCAAGGAAGCTCAGCTTCAGCGCAAAGCGTACCATGAAGGCTGCGCAGGAGCTTTACGAAGGTGTTGACGTTGAAGGCGTTGGCGCAGTAGGTCTTATCACATACATGAGAACAGACAGCCTGCGTATTTCTGACGAGGCAAAGGCTGCTGCCGCTGAGTACATCGGAACAGTTTACGGCAAGGACTATCTGCCGCCCGAGCCGAGAAACTTCAAGAGCAAGAACAACGCTCAGGACGCGCATGAAGCTATCCGTCCTTCAACTCCCGAGCTCACACCCGAGAGAGTAAAATCCAGTCTCAGCTCCGACCAGTATAAGCTCTACAAGCTCATCTGGGAGCGCTTCATCGCAAGCCAGATGGCAAATGCTCTCCTTGACACGGTATCGGCTGATATCGAAGCCAACGGCTGTACATTCAGAGCATCGGGCTATTCCGTAAAATTCGACGGTTTTATGACACTTTACGTGGAGTCCACAGATTCCGAGGACGGAAGCAAGAAGATGCTGCCCGAGTTGAAGGCAGACGATAAACTGAAGCTCAAGTCTATCACAGGCAACCAGCACTTCACACAGCCGCCTGCACGTTTTACGGAGGCTTCGCTCATAAAGGCTCTGGAAGAAAACGGCATCGGAAGACCAAGTACCTACGCTCCTACTATCACCACGATAACCTCTCGCCGCTATGTTGAGCATGAGGGCAAATCGCTAAAGCCCACCAACCTCGGAGAGGTAATCACCGAGCTTATGAAGGATCACTTCAAGAAGATAGTTGACGCGAAGTTCACAGCTGAAATGGAAAATAACCTCGATGAGGTCGAGCACGGTGAAAAGAACTGGGTAAGCACACTGCATGAGTTCTATGACGACTTCTCAAAGACCCTGAAAAAGGCTGAGGAAGCTATGGACGGCAAGCGCGTGAAGGTTCCCGACGAGGAGACCGATGTTGTATGCGAGCTGTGCGGAAGGAATATGGTAATAAAGTACAGCAAATTCGGAAAATTCCTTGCGTGTCCGGGATTCCCCGAGTGTAAGAATACGAAGAAGATTGTCACAGAGACCGAGGGAAGCTGTCCGCGCTGCGGCAGGAAGATGCTGCTGAAAAAGTCAAAGAAGGGCAGGAGCTTCTACGGCTGCGAGGGATTCCCTGATTGCAGCTTCATGACATGGAACGTACCGACCAAGGAGATATGTCCTCAGTGCGGAAAGTCCCTGTTCATGAAGGGCGGAAAATCAGGAAAGCTTGTCTGTGAAGCGGAAGGCTGCGGCTATGAAAGAGAGCTGAAAAAATGAGCGGATTCGTTAATGTTATCGGTGCAGGACTTGCAGGCTGCGAAGCTGCATGGGCTGTAGCCGAAGCAGGTATAAATGTAAGGCTTTACGAGATGAAGCCCGAAAAGTTTTCACCTGCTCATAAATACGGCGGTTTTGCGGAGCTTGTGTGCTCCAACTCCCTGAAAGCAGCAAGGGTAGAGTCTGCGGCAGGACTGCTGAAGTACGAAATGGAGCTTCTCGGCTCGCTGACAGTCCCTTGTGCAAAGGCAAATGCAGTCGAAGCAGGAGGAGCGCTTGCGGTCGACCGTGAAAAGTTCTCGGACGCAGTTACCGAAAAGATAAAATCTCACCCCCTTATAGAAGTCATAGGCGGTGAAGTTACGGAGCTTCCCGAGGGTATGACCATAATCGCCACAGGACCTCTCACACAGGGGGCTATGGCGGATAAAATAAAGGAACTGTGCGGCGAGGGACTCAGCTTCTA
>CACZEJ010000115.1 GCA_902780115.1 Ruminococcus flavefaciens
CTGCTGACGGCTCCGTTGCTGCCGAGGGTACCTTCATGCCGATGGCTGCTTCCGATGGCCCGCACTATGGCGCCAACATCGCCATGCCCGGCCAGGGTTCCTACACCCTCGAGCTCACCATCGACAGCCCGGGCGAGAGCTTCCTGCTGCACACCGATGCCGAGACCGGCCCTGGTGCTCAGAGCTGGGATGACGGCGTCAAGTGGCCGCTGGTTGTCACTGGCACCTGGGATTACGTCCCGCTGGAGTACTAATCCCACCGTCTGCTAGCAGACTCAGGGATTCAAGCGAGTTGGGCTGCCTTTTTGGCGGCCCAACTCGCGCGTTTCGCCAAACTGCGGGTCATGCGAAACGGTGACTCGCAGTTTGGCGAAATGCCTGTCAAAAAGGAAAGCAATGGAAATCTATTTCGTGGCCGTTTATGTTGAACAGCTTTACCTTATAGCCTCTGTAGATCAATTCATTGTAAACGATGTTCTCTAAGTTGTGCTCGAGGTCATAACGGGCGTTGTCTGCCCTAAGAGAATTGAAGCAAACGTCGATATTGTAAAGCTTGCCGTATTCTGCCATAAAGGGAAGTACCATATATACACCGTCTATCCATATCTGTTCAGGGTATATGGCTTTGTGCCAGAAGCTTCCGCAGCTGAGTCTCGGGTGTCGGATAAGCTGTTCCTTCCAGATCTTTTCAAAGCCGAAGCGATAGCGTTCCTCACCTGTGAGCTTCCAAAGCTTCATGAGGTTTTTAGCACCGTTGATGTTATCGAGGTTATAGTCGGCGCAGTTCATAGTCGGTATGCTGCCGTCCTTTTTAACGTAGGCATTGGTGAATTTTATGGAGTAATCGAGAAGTCTCGGATCGCTGTCGAGGTCGTAAAGCATTAGCAGGGCAGTTATCATGCAGTTATCAACATAGTTCCATTTGGGAGCTTTGTTGTATATAATGTTCTCCATGTTCCATTTTGGCGCGAGCGGGTCTGATTGAAGAACGAGGTTGTCAATATATTTATTAATTATAGACTCGGATCTGTTCATCCTGAGAGACCTCCTGCGGTTATACCGCTGACAAATTTTTTCTGAGCAATGGCGAAAACTGCAACGGACGGTATCAGTCCTATCACAGACATCGCAATTATCTTACGCTGTTCGTATCCCTGACCTGTGCTGTCTGCTGAAAGGCGCAGAGCAAGGGAGACAGGGTACTTTTCCACTGAATTGATTATTATCAGCGGATTGAGAAAGTCGTTCATAGTCCACAGAAAAGAGAAGACCGCGATTGATACGACAGCAGGTCTGATGCAGGGGACAAGAACGAAGAATAATGTCTTTAGAGTACCGCAGCCGTCGATCCTTGCAGCTTCATCGAATTCACGGGGGATATTCCTGAAAAACTGCACGAGTATGAAGACGAAGACTCCCTCGCTTGCAAAGAGTGCGGGAAGCGTCAGCGGTATATATGTGTCGATAAGCCCGAGAGTGTTCCAGAGCTTATACAGCGGCATGACAGTGACGATAGACGGCATGAACATACCGCATATCAGCAGCGAGAAGAAGAACTTCTTCAATGGAAAATCGAATCTTGCAAATCCGTATGCAACGAGAACAGATGAAAGGACTGCGAAGGCAGTTTTGGGGATTATGATCATGAAGGTATTCATGAAATAATGTCCCATTGAGTACGGTGTTACGGTCTTCCATGCATTTTTGTATACTTCCGTGTCCAGTTCATTCGGCATGAACCACAATGAAGAGAATATCTCCTCATCGGACTTGAATGAAGCTCCCAGCAGCCACAGCAGCGGATAGAGCATGACCATTCCGATGACCGCAAGAAGAATGTAAAAAAGGAGCTTTTTCATCTTTGCTCCTCCCTCATTTTAGCGGTGAGCTTGTACATTACATATACAACTGCTGCGATAAGCATAAAGAGCAGCCATGAAATAGCATTTGCCATGCTTTCATCGCCGTATCTGAACATCTCGTCGTATATAAGCATACCAACTGTTCGGGTGCTGCTGAGAGGACCTCCGTTTGTAAGTATATACGGAGCATTGAATTCCTGCATTGCAGCAATGGTCTGAAGTATCAGGTTTATGAAGATAACGTTTTTCAGCTGGGGGAGAGTAATCGAGAAGAATGACCTTGTATTCCCGCAGCCGTCTACCTTTGCTGCGTCGTAAAGCTCTTTGGGTATATCCCGCAGAGCAGCGAGAAATATCACCATAGTAGAGCCGAATTCCCAAAGTCTCAGAAGCACGATGATAAAGAGCGAAGAATCGGGATCGCCGTACCAGCTTACAGGAGAAAGCCCGATCGTTCCCAGAAGCTGATTAACAAGTCCGTCGGCAGTAAAAAGGTATTTCCACATTATGATAACAGCAAGGTTCGCACCGAGTATGGACGGTATGTAGAATACAGTGCGGAAGAAACCGATGCCTTTCAGCTCAACATTGAGCAGCAGAGCCACAAGCAGTGAAACGAGCAGTTTCATGGGGACGAGCAGAGCGGCATACTTCATAGTAACGCCAATGGCTTTGCCAAGATCGTCATTGCCGAGCATATTGCGAAAGGCAGCTGATACCGAGTGATCGGGGCTGCTTGTAAATCCTGTAATGAACGACGAAACGAAAGGGTAGACTATGAACAGGAAGGCTCCGACAATGAAAGGTGATATGAGTACAAGTCCCGTGGTTTTTCTTACTCCGACGGGATTTCGGTATGAATTCTTTTTCATTTTCTGATATTCTCCAGGTACTCGCTGACAGAGCTGTACATCTGTTTTGCAGCATCAGCTGTATCGGCAGTACCGTATGAAACAGATTCGATTGCGGCATTGTAGAACGATTTCATTCGCGGAAGCTCCATATACGGGCTTATTGTGAAGGTGTCCGCAGCATCGAGGATATCGCTGCACTCCTTTGCGAGACCGTTCAGGCTGCCGCTTTTTTCGAGAGCAGCTTCTGCGTAACGTGAAGCAGGTATGCCCCGTGTAGTGCCGAGTATTTCTGCACATTCCTCGTCGTTGAGCATGAAATTGAGAAATGCAGCGGCTTCGTCGGGGTATTTTGTATGACTTGAAACAGCATACATGATAGACGGCTTTATCATCCAGCCGCTGTTATTGCCGTTTTCGTCTGCCAGAAGCGGACCTGCTTCAAGTACTCCGTCAGGCAGGACAGACTCGTACTTTCCGACAGCGCTTCCCCATTCGAGAACACCTGCGACATTTCCGCTGATAAATTCAGACGACTGATATAAAGCCGCATTTCCGTCCTCGTCGGTACGAGCTCTCACGGAGCGTATCACATGGTTTTCTTCAAGCTCTTTGTAGAAGTCGAGAGCAGTTCTGATATCGTCTTCTGAGAAACCGAGACTTCCGTCGGGAGCGATGAATTGTCTGCCCGTTTTTTGCTGTACATAGACAACAGCGAGGTACCATGCGGTGCTGCCTGACTGGATATCGAGGTCGATAGGATAGATGTCCTCAAAGCCGAAAGTATTGCCGAGAGCGATGAGTTCGTTCCATGTTTCGGGATAACCGACACCGAGGGAACGGAATACATCAGAGTTATAGAAAAGGCTCCTTCCGCTGACAGAAACCGTCACTGCATTAAGTTTGCCGCTGACTTTGCCGAAGTCGATGACATTGCTGTCAAAAGCGGAAAGATCGAGGAAAGCTCCCAGCGTCTCCAGGTCATAGAAACTTTTTCCGTCGGGAGACAGAGTTACGAGCCAGTCATAGTTTATCTGCATGATATCGGGCTCCGTACTGCTGTTGACCTGAGACGCGACTTTTTCGGTCCAGCCGTCCCAGCCGCCGTACTCGGGGACGATAGATATCTCGGGGTGCATTTTGCTCCAAAGCTCTATAGCTTTCAAAGTGGCATCGTGTCTGTCATCGCCGCCCCACCACGAAAAGCGCAGGGAGCACTTGTCGAGTTTGCCGTCGGGGGCAGTAACAGAGCTGCTTTTTTTATTCCCGCAGGCAGATAGCGAGATCATGCAGCAGAGGATCGTGGTCATTAAGAAAAGCTTTTTCATACTCTCAGCTCCTCTATATAAATGATGTAATGTAATTATACATCATTATCTGTTAAAAATCAATACAAAAATAGCAAAAAGCAACAAAAAAAGCTCTCTTTTGAGAGCTTGATGTCATATACTGCTTTTTATCCTGCTGATAGCACTTTTTTCAAGACGGGACACCTGTGCCTGAGATATGCCGATCTCGTTGGCGACCTCTACCTGTGTTTTCCCGCGGAAAAATCGGAGATACAGGATATTCCTTTCGCGGTCGCCGAGACCGCGTATAGCGTCACGTATAGTAAGCTCGTCCATGCGGCTTTCAACGTCGTTCATATCGCTTATCTGATCCATAATGAACAGATTATCCTCCGAGTCGGAATACACAGGTTCATACAGCGAAACAGGATCGCTGATACTTTCAAGGGCAATGACTACATCGGAACGTTTTTCGCCGATATCGGCAGCTATTTCTTCAATCTGGGGTTCACGCTGCAATTTTATGGTAAGGCGTTCTTTTGACTGTATAGCCTTGTAAGCAAGGTCGCGCAGGGAGCGGCTCACCTTTACATGGCTCGAATCCCTGAGATAGCGCCGCAGCTCACCGCTTATCATTGGAACGCAGTAAGTTGAAAAGCGCACCTCTTTTGTGAGGTCGAAATTATTGATAGCTTTTATAAGACCGATCACGCCTATCTGGAAGAGGTCGTCGATATCCTCTCCGCGTCCCGCAAAGCGCTGTATTACGCTCAGCACCAGCCTGAGATTGCCGTTTATGAGCTTGTCGCGGGCTTGCTTGCTGCCTGTTTTGCGTATTTCCTTCAGCAGAGCTATTTTCTCATCTTCCTTGAGAACAGTGAGTTCCGCGGTATTGATGCCTGCGATTACGACTTTGTTATATGCCATAAATAATATCCTCCCGTGATAACAGGTTATGAGGATATTATTGCCGCTGTGACGGGAAGTAATCACCGGAAAAAAATGGCAAAAAAACAGCAGCCCGAGCTGCTGTCCGTTAAAGTATCAAATTATTTTACGTAGTCTATGAGTTTGCCGAGACAGAGCTCAAAGCAGCTGCCGTACCATGTTTCTTCAAGATGCGGGACAGTAGCTTCGATGCAGTCAAGGGTAAATCTCACGGCGATATCGAGACACTGCTGGATATCCTTTCCGAGAGCACAGGCTCCCGTGAAAACGCTCGAAAAGATGTCGCCTGTACCGTGAAAACGATAGTTCACGTTATTGTCGAAAGAGAAGTAGAATTTATCTTCTGCTGAATCATAAGCGGCAGCTCCCTGCTTTTTGTCATCGTAATGAACACCTGTGATGACAGGAGTCCTGCACCCGAGAGCAGCGAGCTTTTTCAGCACATCTTTTACATAAGCCTCATCATAGGTCTCGGTATATGGTATATCGAGCAGGAATGCGACTTCGGTCATATTTGGCATGATAAAGTCAGCTTTTGAGCAGAGCCTGCGCATTTCCGCAACGAAAGACGGGTCATCGAAGAAGCGGGAAACGATCTCGACCTGTTCCTGCGAGCCGAGATAACCTGTATAGAGCGCATCGAATCGGAGGTCCATAGTTTTCCAGTGTTCGGCTATGGCAGGGATATCGCTTGTAAGGTCGCGGAAGGTGTAATTCTTAAAGCCCTCGCCCGTATGAGTTGAGAGCACAGCTGTAGGTATTACGGCAGTTTCAATGCCCATGGCTGAGATAATTGGCAGTGCCACAGTGAGAGAGCATTTGCCGAAGCAGGAAATATCCTGTATGGAAACGATTTTTTTCATGTACATCATTCTTTCAGTAATTAATCATCACTACCGATTATACCGCAATCGTGCTGCTTTGTCAATACAAATCATACTGTGCAGCAGGGGCGTGAGAGCGGAATTATTACGTTAATATTTAACTTTAAAGCTGATGTGTCAGAAAAAGATTTATGATTTATATCCGCAATAATACCTTAACACTTGCTCAAACCTATACTTTTTACTATAAACAAATTCACAAAAATATTTTTTTTGTACATATTGCATTATTCATAGAAATGTGTTATAATAAGAAAAAAACTATGATGAGGAGTGAGATGATGAAAGAAATACTTAACGAGCACCTGACAGGGGAAAGGTCGCTATTTCAGAGCAGCGGACTGAGGATCGTGAACACTGTTTTTGAAAACGGTGAATCTCCGCTAAAGCACAGCAGATATATCGAGATCGAAAAAAGCAGATTTAATGGTATGTATCCGCTGTGGTACAGCGAGAGGATAAAGCTCACTGATTCTGAGATAAGCGAGAACGGTGCCGCAGCAGTATGGTATGCTTCGGAAGTGACCGTGAACGATACTACCATAAATGCGCCCAAATGCTTTCGCCGCTGTCACGGGGTAAGTCTCAGAAACGTAACTTTCACAAATGGTGACGAGTCCTTCTGGAAATGTCAGAATATCCGCCTCAGCAATGTTAAGGTGAGGGGGGAGTATTTTTGCATGGACAGTGACGGTATGGAGATCACAGCGCTTGATCTCAAAGGTGATTTTGCCTTTGAAAGTGCGAGAAACCTTACTCTCCGCGGTTCCGTCATAACGTCAAGGGACGCTTTCTGGAACTGTGAGAACATAGTCGTGTACGATTCCAAGATAACCAGCGAGTGTCTGGGTTGGAATTCGCGCAATATCACATTTGTGAACTGTACCATTGAAAGCCATCAGGGAATGTGCTTTGTGAAGAATCTTGTGCTGAAGAAATGTACGCTCCCGAATACAGACCTTGCCTTTGAGTATTCAAATGTAAATGCCGAGATAATCGGCAATATCGACAGCGTAAAGAATCCCGCAGGCGGACTTATCAAGGCGGATTCTATCGGTGAAACGATACTTGAGATCGAAAATGTTGATGTATCGAGAACGAAAATCATATGCGGAGAATGATACCGCAGCAAACTGATCGGAGATAAAGAGCGTTCCATGCGAGCGCTCTTTAAATTTGCTCAAAAAATCAAGACAGAACTTATCGTATATGGTATTATAGTTACAGAGGGAAACCTCCTGTTCGGACAGAAACATTGAAGGGAGAAACGATGCATGAAGAATTTCTGCATATTTGCTGATGCGCTCGAATATATCGAACAAAACCTGTGTGAGGAGATCTCTCAGCAGGACATCGCCGATGCCTGTTACTGCTCGTTGTCGGCATTGCAGAAGTTGTGGCGATGCTGTCCTGCTTGAAGCGTTCAGGCGGCTTGATGAAGCAGCAGGTGATGATATGGCTGCATTCAGGATAGGCGGAGATGAATTTGCTGTGATAACAGGACTCAGCGACCCGCGGGAGGTCGAGAGCTTTGCAGATAAGGTCATCTCACAGAACGGCACACCTATAAGTTTTGAAGGTGCAGAGATACCTGTGGCATTCAGAGTTGGGGCAATAAAATATAAAGCAAACACGTTCAGGTGCGATGAACTGTTCAAGAGTATGCACGATACGCTAAAAGATGCATATAGTCCTGATAAAGTCGATTTTTACGGAGAATAAAAGAAAACCTGCACTGAAAAGTGCAGGTTTTGCTGTTTGTATGTAATTGTGCTCTTAAACACTCCGCAATTCGCAGGATAAACTGTCATAACAGAAAGTTTACTATGCGTTGGTTGCTATTTTAATAATTATATGTTATAATTACTTAGAAATGAGAGCGAGTGTATCTCTTGCGATAAGAAGCTCTTCATTTGTAGGAACGATCCATACTTCGATCTTTGAATTAGGTGTAGAGATCTTTGTGAGCTTGCCTCTGATAGAGCGGTTGAGCTCTTCGTCGATCTTGATTCCGAAGTAATCCATGTTCTTGCAGGCAGCTTCTCTTACTTCCCATGAGTTCTCACCGATACCGCCTGTAAAGAGGATAGCGTCAACGCCGTTCATAGCAGCTGTGTATGCGCCGATGTACTTCTGGATCTCATATGTGAGCATATCAGAAACGAGCTGAGCCTTCTTGTTGCCGTTGTTAGCAGCTTCCTGAATGTCGCGGTTATCAGAACCAACGCCTGAAACTCCGAGGAATCCTGACTTCTTGTTCATGTATTCGCTCATCTGTGAAGGTGTGAAACCGTGCTTGTCAGCAACGAATGTAACAGCAGACGGGTCAACAGAACCTGTTCTTGTACCCATTACAACGCCGTCAAGAGGAGTGAATCCCATAGATGTATCTACAGACTTTCCGCCGTCTACAGCTGTGATGGAAGAACCGTTGCCGAGGTGACATGAGATGATCTTGAGATC
>CACZEJ010000116.1 GCA_902780115.1 Ruminococcus flavefaciens
TCGCTTCCTTGACCGCTTCCGTATCAAAACGCAGCTTCTCGGACTCCATGCGGAGCTTCTCAGCCTTTTCGCGGAGAGTATCCCTCTCTGCTTCAAGCTTTACAATATCGGCATCAAGAGTTTCTATCTCGTTCTTTCGGGTTATGATGCCCCCTGAACGCTGTGCCGAACCGCCTGTGAACGAACCGCCTGCGTTAATCACCTGACCGTCAAGCGTTACTATCCTGAACTTGTAACCGTACTTCTTGGCGATAAGTGTGGCTGTGTCGATATCCTCAGCAATAACGATGCGTCCCAGGAGCGATGCGATGATGCCGCTGAATTTCGGGTCATATGTGACGATCCTGCTGGCATTTGCCACGAAGCCCTCACAGTTTTCAAGCCCCTGTTCACGGAGCTCATTCCCCTTTACTGAGGTGATCGGCAGGAATGTTGCACGTCCGCCCTTCTGCTCCTTAAGGAAACGGATACAGCGCTTTGCGATGTCTTCATTCTCAACGATGATGTTCTGCATAGCTCCGCCGAGAGCTGTCTCGACGGCAACTGCATACTGCGGCTCAACGCCGATATTCTGGGCAACTGTTCCCAATACGCCGCCGATACGTCCCTGCTTTGAGGCTTTCAGCACCTGCTTTACGCTGCCTGCAAAGCCTTCCATATTGTTTTCAAGATCAGTGAGTATCTTTCGGCGCTGCTGCTTGTCTTTGAGTTCGTAGAGTGCCCGCTCAAAGTCGTTTTTCGCCTGCTCGAAGCCCTCGCGCCTTGACTTGAAAAGTCTTTCAAGTCCGCTGAGCTTATTGCGCAGCTCCTCAGACCTCACAGCGTTTTTCTCCGCCTCAGCCTTTACGCTTGCTGTCTGAGTTTCGTACTCCTCCAGCTTCTTGCCGAGGTCGCCGCTGTTCTCTCGCAGCTCTGCAAGACGGGCTGTCTGCTCCTCTATCATGGACTTCGATGATTCAATAGCAAAACGGTACTCGCTCTGCCTGATGTACATACCGTTGATCTCGCTGCCTGCCTTATCCACGGTATCTCCCAGCTTTGAGCTTTCGCTCTCAGCCTTCTCGAAGCTCTCCTCCGCAGCCTTTATATCAGCTTCAAGAGCCTTTTTCTGCTCCTCAAGCTTGGCAAGCTTTTCGAGAGCTTCCCTGCGCTCCTTTTCGAGAGCTTTCTTAGCCTCCTCGGAGCTGTCTATATTCCTCTGAGCTGCCTGTGCAGCTTCAGTGCAGTGCTTTATATCATTTTCGAGAACAGCTATCCCCGACTTCATTTCAGAAGCGGTCTGCTCCTCCTCCAGCATTCTTCGACGGAGCTCATCGGCTTTCATGGTGCTCTCCTGCATCTTTCTTATGCCGTCGGTTATCTTCTGCTCCTCGCGTTGGATATCGTTCTCGATGTTCTCGTATTCGTTCTTGCTGATGAGTATCTTGCTCTCAAGTTCATCGAGCTTTCCCTTCATATCGTCAAGACGGGTCACCCAGACAGATATTTCCAGCCTTTTGCGCTCCTCGGCGAGCTTTATGAACTTCTCCGCTTTCTCCGACTGTATGCGCAGCGGCTCTACTCTGCCTTCGAGCTCTGTGAGTATATCCGTCAGTCGCAGCATATTCTCCTGTGCCGCGGTGAGCTTACGCTCCGCTTCCAGCTTCTTGTAGCGGAACTTTGATATACCTGCCGCTTCCTCGAAGATATCACGGCGCTCAGAACTCTTCGCGCCTACGATCTCCGCGATACGTCCCTGTCCGATTATGGAGTAGCCGTCGCGTCCGAGACCTGTGTCCATAAACAGCTCGTTGATGTCCTTCAGACGGCATGGCTTGCCGCATATCATATATTCGCTCTCGCCGCTGCGGTAGAGTTTACGTGTGATAGCCACCTCGTCGTCCATATCGGGGAGAGTTTTGTCGGAGTTGTCTATATTCAGGGTAACTGCCGCAAATCCCATAGGCTTTCTTGCTACAGTTCCCGAGAAGATAACGTCCTCCATTTTATTGCCTCGGAGAGTCTTTGTGGACTGCTCTCCCAGTACCCATCTCACCGAGTCGCCGATGTTGCTTTTACCGCTGCCGTTAGGACCAACGACTGCTGTAAGTCCCTTGTCAAAGGTAAGGCTTATCTTATCGGGAAACGACTTAAAGCCTTGTATTTCCAGGGATCTCAGGTACACACTCTCACCTCCTCAGCTCACATTCGTAGGCCGGTATTCTTTCGTCACCGACTATCTTCAATTCTATACCGTTTTCCTTAAAAGCTTTTACATTACACTTTTCATGGCCTATCGCCTTGCTGATACACGACGGATTCACCGCAAAGGTATAGCTTTTTTCATACTCCGGCAGCTCATGAGTTGCCATAAAATACTCTCTTAGCTTATCAGGTGTCTCTACACCCAGACGTTTATCTATGACATACTGCATCTTATGCTGATATATCATGCTATCACACAGTTCACGGAATGCAGGATGATAGTAGCCTGCCACCATGTCCTGCTCAACAAACTCGCTTGCGTGAAGCCCGCACTTTATAACTCTTATGCCGTTGTCCATAAAAAGCTCTATATATTTCGAGCAGTTCCATGTCATAATAAATAACGAGTCAATAACGAACTCTCCGCTTGCATAAAGCTCTGCCAGACGGGTGCCCTTCAGGACTACCACAGGGTATATCCTTACAGTATCGGGCTTCAGAGCGATGATTCTCTCCACTGTATAATGATCTTTATCAGAATCGCTCTTATAAAGTCCCGTCATCATCTGCAAGCCCAGCTCAAAGCCATACTCTTTTATAAGACGGCTCGCATTTACAACATCCTGCGCAGTGTGTCCTCGCTCGTTGGCTTCAAGGACTTCGTCGTCCATTGACTGTGCTCCCAGCTCAATGGACGTTACTCCGAACTTTTTGAGTACTCCAAGCACTTCGGGGTCGATACAGTCGGGACGTGTTGAGCAGCGAATTCCTCTGAACTTTCTCTTACCCACGAATTCATGCGCTGCTGTGAGAAGCTCCAGCATATAATCCCGCGGGATAGCGGTAAAACTTCCGCCGAAAAAAGCTATCTCAGTATTCTGCGGCTCTCTGACTTCACTCAGCGCCCTGCTGCATATCTCCCTGACTTCATCTCCGTCGGGAACGTGCTGAGCACCGCTTATTGTGCGCTGGTCGCAGAAGCTGCACTGATGCGGACAGCCTATATGCGGAATAAATATGGATATGTTACTGTGCTTCATAGCCCATGAGTTCGAGAGCTTCCTTTGCAGCAAGCTGCTCTGCTTCCTTCTTGCTCTTACCAGAGCCTTTTCCTATTACCTGATCGTTGAGGCATACCTCCACAACGAAACGCTTGTTGTGATCGGGTCCCTCCTCGCCGATGAGGACGTATTCCACTTTTTCCTCGGGGTTCTTCTGGACTATCTCCTGCAAAACTGTCTTGAAGTCGTTAAATACAGGCTTTTTTGCATGACGGATATCCTTCGGCATGAAGCGCAGGATATGTTTTGAAACCGGCTCCATTCCGCCGTCAAGATATATAGCGGCGATAACAGCTTCAAAAGCATCTGCGAGTATGGAAGGACGCTCACGTCCGCCTGTGTTCTCCTCGCCCTTGCCAAGGAGCATGAACGCTCCCAGGTCGATCTGCTTTGCAAAGATATGCAGCGACTTCTCACATACGAGTGAGGCTCTCATCTTTGTGAGCTCGCCCTCTGCAACATTGAGATTCTTGTACAGAAAGTCCGAAACAACAATGGAAAGAACGCTGTCTCCGAGGAATTCAAGGCGCTCATTGCTGCCGTTGGGACGCTTCTTTTCATTTGCATATGATGAATGAGAGAGAGCCTGTCTCAGAAGCTCGATATTCTTGAATTTATAACCGATTATATCTTCAAATTTTGATAGATTTTCCATTCATATCACTCCTTGTCAGCAGCCGCAGTCTGAGCAACATAGCTCTCTATAACGCCTACGACATTACCCTCGACGCAGCGCTTTGCCTGTCTTACGGCATTGAAAAATGCAGTCCCGTCGGAGCTTCCGTGAGCCTTTATTACCGGCTTTTTGACACCAAGAAGTGCCGAGCCGCCAACTTCCTTATAATCCATCTGCTTGCGGAAGGTCTTGATCTTGCCGAGGGAGAACAGCGCACCGAGTTTGCCTGCTCCCGAGAAGAACCATTTGAGCTTTCTTCCGAAGAAACTTCCCATTCCTTCATAGAGCTTCAGCGCGATATTGCCTGTAAAGCCGTCTGTAACAACTACCTGCACATCGCCGACAGGAAGATCTCTTGCCTCAAGATTTCCCACGAAATTAAGTCCTGACTGTTTCAGGAGCTTATATGCTTCGATCTCAAGATCTCTGCCCTTTGTATCCTCTGCGCCGATATTCAGCAGAGCGACCTTCGGGTTCTTCACGCCCATGACCTTTTCCATGTACGCAGAGCCCATGATAGCAAACTGCACCAGCATCTCAGGGCGGCATTCTGTATTCGCGCCTGCATCTATCAGTGTAAAGCTGCCCTTATCTCCCGGCATTACAGGTGACGGAGCGATCCTTTTGATGCCTTTGATACGCTTGACGATGAAGGTCGCTCCCATAACGAGAGCACCTGTGCTTCCTGCCGAAACAAAGGCATCGCCCTTGCCCTCTGCAAGAAGGCTGAGTCCCAGAGCCATGGAAGAATTCTTTCCTGACTTGATTATCTCCTTCGGTTCCTCATGTATATCAAAAACATCATCGGTATGAACTATCTCCATGCCGTCAAGACTGATGCCGTTCTTTTCAGCACAAGCCTTTATCTCAGGCTCTTTTCCTGTGAGTACGATATTTACGTTAAGTTCACGGACTGCTCTTTCGCAGCCTCTGATAACTTCCAGAGGAGCGTTATCTCCTCCGAAAGCGTCAACAATTACCTTTATAGCCAATTCTCTCAAGCTCTCCTCTCAGCGAGTCTATTGCTCGCTGCGCATATGCGCCATAACGTTCTTTTTTATCCTTGATCCTTATTCCGATGTCGGGCAGTATACCCATATTTGCACCCATTGGCTGGAAATTTCCGCTGTTGAACGGGTCGCTGACATAGTGTGAAAGTGCTCCTGTCATCGTGTCGAGCGGCAGCTCTATCGGTGCAAGCCCCTTTATCCTGCGTGAAGCGGCGATACCTGCGATAAGACCGCTGGCAGCCGATTCCATGTAGCCCTCTACTCCTGTTATCTGTCCCGCGAAGAATACCTCGGGACGGGATCTCATTGAAAAATCAGAGCTGAGCAGCTCGGGACTGTTGATGAATGTATTTCTGTGCATTACGCCAAAGCGCATGAATTCGGCATTTTCAAGCCCAGGTATCATTGAGAATACCCTTTTCTGCTCGCCGAATTTAAGATTTGTCTGGAAGCCCACAAGGTTGAAAAGCGTACCCTCGCGGTTCTCCTTTCGCAGCTGTACAACAGCATACGGTCTTCTGCCCGTGCGCGGATCGTCGATGCCTACAGGCTTCATTGGTCCGAAG
>CACZEJ010000117.1 GCA_902780115.1 Ruminococcus flavefaciens
TGCAAGCGGCGGCAGAACTGTCAGAAAAGCTGCTCTGAACGACTGCAAAGAGCTGCTGCTCCTTGCGGACACCTCGTCCATCGAGGTATACCTCAACGGCGGCGAAAAGGTGCTCAGCACCCGATTTTATCCGAGCGATACTGAGGTAAAACTCGAATTCAGCGGCATGAGCGGCATTCTTTACGAACTCGATGCATTGGAGGTGAAGCTCGATGAAGAATGATATGCTGATCGCTATCGGCGAAGCGCTTATTGACTTCATTCCCGACAAAAGCGGCTGTCAGTTTGGCGAGGTAACAGCATTTTCACCCAAACTCGGAGGAGCTCCCGCAAATGTATGCGGAGCTTATACCAGACTTGGCGGCAGGTCGCGTCTGCTCACTCAGCTGGGCGATGATCCATTCGGACACAGGATAATCAATGAGCTTAACGGCTGCGGAGTCGATACCTCCTACATAAAGCTCACCGATAAAGCCAAAACAGCTCTTGCATTCGTAAGCATCGGAGCTGACGGCAATAGAACGTTCTCGTTCTACCGCGATCCCTCCGCAGATATGCTCTATGCTCCCGAAAATATTACGGAAAGTCTGTTTGAAGACGCATACGCTCTACACTTTTGCAGCGTATCACTGGGAGACTTCCCGATGAAGGAAGCTCACCGTGCCGCGATCTCGGAAATGCGAAGACACGGCGGCATCATCAGCTTCGACCCCAATCTGCGCTTTCCGCTGTGGAAGAGCAAGGAGGCTCTGCGTGAGACAGTTCTCGAATTTCTGCCGCTTGCTGATATCATTAAGATATCCGACGAGGAGCTGGAATTCATCACGGGCGAGAACAATATCGAAAAGGCTCTCCCCGTGCTTCTCAAAGGAAGCACCAAACTTGTAATATATACCTGCGGCAGGGACGGCGCTCACGCTTACACCATGAACGCCTCTGCAAAAAGTCCTGTACGTCAGGTTAAAGCCATTGACACAACAGGTGCAGGTGACGGCTTCATCGGCTCATTCCTATGGAAGCTGCACAGTCTCGCTGTCACCGCAGATACTATCAGCACATTGAGCGGCGAAGTCCTGAAAGAGTGCCTTGACCTCTCCAATGAATTCTGCGCATATAGTGTGCAAAAAAACGGTGCGATAGCATCGTACCCGACCATTGCCGAACTTTTTAAAAAATAAGGAGGATATCCATGAAAAAATTCACTTACACCATAAAAGATGCATCAGGCATTCACGCAAGACCTGCGGGACAGCTGGTAAAGCTCGCAAAAGGTTTTGAAAGCACGGTTACCATTACAAAGGGCGATAAGTCCGTAAATGCCTGCCAGCTTATGAAGCTAATGAGCATGGGCATAAAATGCGGAGATACTATAAATTTCTCCGTTGAGGGCAGCGACGAAGAAGCTGCCGCAATAGCAGTGGAAGAATTCATGACTGCCAATTTGTAATCAACTTCCTCTTAGAATAATATGTTAAGCCTGATAAAAGCCGTCTTTAAAAGACGGCTTTCATCATTTATATAGCATAAGCAACAAAAATATATCAGCATTTTTAACAATAAATATGTATAAATATTGTGAGACATAACAAAAAATGACTTGAAATGCTACATATTAGCATAAAAACCTTGTTTGACCTCGAAGCCTGTGATATAATATTTTTATATACCTGCCTTATGGTCATAAGAACCCTAACGGCAGAGATCGCACGAATTATACTTGAAACACCATGGGGGAATATTGTGAGTATGAATACTATTGGCGACCTTGATCTTAATGAAGTTTTGGGATATGTTACAGAAAATGTCGATGCAGTATTAGTAGTTGACGGTATAGCAGATACTTACAAGTGCGTCATAAGACGAGGAGTTTTTACTGAGTATTTGCAGGAATGCGGACGCTATCACGATCTTATTAAAAAGCTCTGGTTCCACTTCAACAACAGTGCCGACTCGGTTATTGATGATTACCTTGTATTTGTCCCGAATTCAGGAAAATTTATAGGCAAATACGGAAAAAGAATGAATATAATCTGCAACGACATCACTCACGTCATTCAGCTGACGATCTATCCTGTTAAGGACAGCGTGGATAAGTACGTATTTATCATGGACGAGCTCGACAAGAGCCAGTACCTCGACGAAACATTCACAAATAATAAAGTCGATACCATACAGAATACTTACCTGTTCTCTATGTATGTAGATCTTATGAAAGACACGACCTACAGCATAAGCGTCACCGAAATGTCCGATGACGTTATGAACCAGCAGATAAAGTATTCCGAATGGCGCGAAGTGATCGTAAATATGATCTCTAAGGAGGATCAGGCAATATTCAACGAGCGCACCGATCCTGAATATCTGAAGAAAAATCTCGCTCCGGGGCATTCATTGTCTTTCGACTGCCTTATGAAGAACCTGGAAGGAAAATACATATGGGTAAAGCTTATATTCAGCCGTGCCGAAACACAGAACGACGAGGATTTCAGGTTCGTATTCATGGTGCAGGATATCCACGAGAACTATGTTGAGCTGATGTCTACTCTGAAAAAGTACGAGGAGCTCGCTTCCATGGATCCCCTGACTTCAATATTCAACCACGGCAGGATCGAAACAGAGATCAACAACGCTATTGAGATGAAGAAGAAAAAAGGCACTGAGATTTCCCTCATGATGCTCGATATCGACTTCTTCAAGCGCGTAAACGATAAATACGGACACTCCGTCGGAGATAATACCCTTATCCATTTCGTCGAAGTCATATCCGATTTCATAAGTGATTACGACGCTGTCATGGGACGCTGGGGCGGCGAAGAATTTGTCGTTGTCTTCTATGATACGGATATTTCTAAAATAAACGGCATCGCGGAACAGATACGCGATAAAGTTGCTGCCGAACTTTTCAGCAGAGTCGGCAATATCACTTGCAGCATCGGCGTTACGACTATCGAGTATACCGATGACCTGTTCACAGCCTTTGACCGCATCGACAAAGCTGTCTACGGAGCAAAGTCGGCAGGCAGGAACTGCGTAAAGACCGTATAAAAAACAGTCGGAAATATAAGTTTGCAGCTTATACTTCCGACTTTTTATTTTATAACTCGAATTTAAAACTTTCCTGCAATAAATCAGAATTATATTTGTATGGGCGGATATTATCACCTCGTTTAAGGGACGCCTTCTCTTGCAAGGCGTCCCTCTTCCGAAAACAATTCACTGGATTGTTTTCGGAATTCACCCTTGCGATGCGCCTTCGTATTATTTCGCTGTTCTCAGAAAGCTGGGAACAGCGACCAGAGACTCTGTCTCTGGACTCTGCCAAAGGAACACAGTCCCTTTGGAATCCCTTTCATGTGCTCGGCATAATTAAAGTGCTGTAAGCGAAATACAATTATCGGCATTGTTAATAGTGAGCGAGTTTACGAGCGACAACGTGGTTGCGGTCGAGCTGGCTCAGCTCGCGTGGCAAGGGTGCAGCGTCACGCTGCTAAATTCTGATTTAAACTTGTAACGTTTTTATGTTTGTGAGAAGCTTCTCGCTGCCCCTGACCTCAGATCAAAGCTTTCCGAGTGCGTGTTTAGCGGCAATCATGCCGAAAGTGTAGCATCTTCCGAGAGAAAGTCCCGTCTGATGAAACGGATAATCTGCTCCGCCGTAGAATGGTCCGCCGAGATTTCCTGCGCAGTAAAGTCCCTGTATAGGCTCACCGCTGCCGTCAAGAGCCTGAGCGTTCTCATTGGTGATAACTCCCGAGACCTCAGCCGATACACGAATATGTTTTCTTGCTCCCCAGAACGGAGCCTTTTCTATTTTATGCATATACTTTGCAGGCTTTCCGAAATCCGTATCACAGCCCTTATCGCAAAGCTCGTTATAGCGGTCAACAGAAGCCTTCATCTTGTCATACGGTATACCCAGCTCACCTGCAAGCTCCTCAAGGGTATCACACCTGTGAAGGTCGATGAGATTCTTGAAAACACCCTGCGGATTCTCAACAGCCCCCGGTATGAACTTCTCCATAACAAACGGCGGAACACAGCCGTCAACAAACTCATCTTTGCTCCAGTTCACATAGTCACTGTCATATATAGTGCAGTACCAGCCCTTGGAACCGTCCTTGTGGTCGGCATCGAGCATACTTCCCTTGAATGAAGGCTGATATTTCAGCAGATTTCCCATATAAACGAAGCCTGTGTACTCATTTGTGAAGCGTTCACCGTTCATATTCAGGTAGAGGAAGGGCTCTTCAAACATCAGTGCCGAGTCAAAATCATGCATCATCTTGGTGTGACTGAGATTTTCCATTTTCGCACCTGCACTTATGGCAAGAACATGACCGTCGCCCGTCTTGCCGAATTGCTTCTTGTCAAATTCCGCAATATCAGGACACCAGCGCTTTACCATAGCGGAGTTGTTCGTATAGTCGCCTGTTGCGAGTATCACAGCCTTTGATGCATTGAACTGTATGTATCTGCCGTCCCTGTCCTTTGCAATAACTCCCGAAACTCTCTTTCCGTCCGTAAGGAGCTTCACAGCGGGAGTCGAGAAATAAGCTTGTAAGTTGTTATGCTCTGCCATAATATTATTGAGAGCATTACTGAGTGCATTGCCGACATTAAGCGGCTTCGGACCTATCCACGGAGCCCAGAAATAGCAGTGGTCGTCGCCGTAATCGTAGCTGTTCATGCGGTCTTTCCACACGCCTGTGAAGTCTCCGCTGGTGCTTCTGAATGCACAGAGCTTGTCCCCGTCATTGAGGAGCTTTGCACTTTCGGCATTATTGTCCACCTTGCTTCCGTCGCCGTATTCAGTCTCTTTTGTAAGTCCTGCACGGTTGAGGAACCACATCATAGCTTCCTCGGAGTGCTCGGCGTAAGCGCGGAGCTGCTTCGTATCAGCTCTCCAGTCGCAGAGGCTGTTGGTGTGGTGTATCCATTTAGCTATACCAGCCTCTGTGGAGCGTGACTTTATTATGGCAGAACCGCAGTTTCCCTGTGATATAACAGTTGCCTCTTTTTGCAGGAGCGCCGTCCTTGCGCCGAGCTCAGCCGCCCAGCCTGCGGCAGGAACTCCCGATGCACCTGCTCCGACTACGACGATATCATAATCGAGCATCTTATCAGGAACTATCTCTCCCAGTTCACAGCAAGAATCTTCGATCTCGGGAGCTGTAAGTCCCTCGGGCAGCTGATCTGCGGAATATTTTTTGTTGTCCATATCTCATACGTCCTTTCAGTAAAATAATAACAGCGAACTGTATAATTAACATATAATGCATATAAATATTATATCACTTAACTGATAAAAAGTCCATACCGATAAAAAATATCTCCGCAAGAAACTCGCGGAGATCAGTCTGTCAATAAACCTCAATTTCATTAGGGACCGCCTTCTCTTGCAAGGCGTTCCCTCTTAAAAAACAGTCCACCGGACTGTTTTTTAATTCACCCTTTGCGAGGCGCTTTGAGGCTATTTGTGGGGCTTT
>CACZEJ010000118.1 GCA_902780115.1 Ruminococcus flavefaciens
GTTCCTGACTCACAGCGTATCCAGACAAGAAACGGTGCTCCTACACCTGATGACCTTGATGAGCTCATCACAAAGGTTTGGAAAGAGCCTTCATTCTTCCTTGCTCACCCAAGAGCTATCGCTGCTTTCGAGAGAGAATGTACAAAGAGAGGCGTTCCACCTGTAACTGTTAACATTGCAGGCGGCACATTCATCGCTTGGAGAGGAATCCCGATCATTCCTACAGATAAGCTCCTCGTTGACGGTCTCAAGAATCCAAAGAGCAAGAGCGGCAAGACAAATATCCTTCTCGTTCGTACAGGTGAGGCTAAGAGAGGTGTAATCGGTCTTTTCCAGCGTAATCTCAAGAATGAACAGTCAAGAGGACTTTCTGTTCGTTTCAGAGGAATCGACGATAAGGGCGTTGCTTCTTATCTGCTTTCACTCTACTGCTCGGCAGCTATTCTCTCAGACGACGCTATCGCTGTTCTCGAGGATGTCGAGGTAGGTGAATACTATGACTACGACTAATTACGGCATACCTTCTGAGTCAGAGCTTGAAAACCTTGCAAATTCACTGTTCCCCGATTTCGACGCAGAGCGCTGCGCAGGCGGGATCGCTGCACTTGCAGCAAGCGGCGACACTTCCGTTATCAATGACGCTGTGAACAAAGCAGCTTCATACGGCGGCGGTACGAACTACGCTTCGTCCGCAGAGCAGGCTTTCAGCGGCTACGGCAGTATTTCAGAGTTCGAGCAGATAGCCAACGAGTATAACGGCGGCTATGGCAGTGTATCTGAGTACGAAAAAATCGCTGACGATTACGGTGCTTCACCTGTAGTCGGAGCAGCTCAGCAGTACAGCACCTTCGATACATATACTGCTCCTCAGGAGCAGCCTACATCGGGCGGATATGCTCCTGTTGTACTCTCTCAGGGACAGGCTGACAGCTACGTTCCGAAGAATACTCAGCAGGCAGCTGCTCCGAGCGTTCCTACAGTAAAGTCTGACAGCCAGATAATCGTGGGCACAAAGACTCTCGCTCAGATCAGAAATGACTTCCCTATACTCAGCGAAAAGATAAACGGTCACGACCTCGTATGGCTTGACAACGGCGCTACTACTCAGCGTCCGCAGCAGGTCATCGACAGACTGAGCTATTATTATACTCATGAGAATTCCAATGTTCACAGAGGTGCTCATGAACTCGCTGCACGTTCCACCGACGCATACGAAAATGCAAGACAGATCACTGCTGACTTCCTCGGTGCGCCTTCAAAGGACAATATCGTCTTCGTTAGAGGTACAACAGAGGCTATAAATCTTGTTGCCAACGCATATGTTAAGCCCCTTTTGCAGCCCGGCGACGAGATAATCCTCACAATGCTTGAGCATCATGCGAATATCGTTCCGTGGCAGCTCATATGCGAGGAAACAGGCGCTGTCATCAAGGTAGTTCCTGTTGACAAGAGCGGTCAGCTCATTATATCAGAGTACGAAAAGCTCTTCACAAGAAGAACTAAATTCGTTTCCGCAACTCACGTTTCCAACGCGCTGGGTACTGTTACTCCTATCGAGGAGCTTGTTGCTATCGCTCATGCTCACGGAGTACGCATACTCATCGACGGTGCGCAGTCTGTAGCACATATCCCTGTTAATGTTACTGCTCTGGATACGGATTTCTTCGTATTTTCGGGACACAAGATATTCGGACCTACAGGCATCGGCGCTGTATACGGCAAGTCCGATGTTCTCGAAGCTGCAAGACCTTATCACGGCGGCGGAAATATGATAAAGGACGTTACTTTCGAGCGTACTATCTACAATCCCGCTCCGAACAAGTTTGAGGCAGGCACAGGAAGCATCGCTGATGCAGTTGGTCTCGGTGCAGCTCTCGAATACCTCAATGCTATCGGCATGACAGAGGTCAACCGCCACGAGCATGAGCTTCTGGTATACGCTATGAAGGAAATGCAGAAGATAAACGGTCTGCACCTCATCGGCACAGCTACAAACAAGGCAAGCGTACTTTCATTCGTGCTTGACGGCGTTGACAACGAAGCTGTCGGTCAGCGTCTTAACGAGCTTGGAATAGCAGTCCGCACAGGTCATCACTGTGCTCAGCCTATACTCCGTCATTTCGGACTTGAAGGAACTGTACGACCAACACTTGCACTTTATAATTCATTCAATGATATTGACAGACTTGTTCAGGGAATAAGAACACTTGCGTAAAATAGAACTTGTTCTCATATTTACAGGACGGCGTTATACCGTCCTGTAAAACATTTATATTGACAAAGCGTGGTGATACAATGAAATTCAATACATCTTTGCTTCACAATTCAAAATTCAACGGCGAAGATAAAGGAGCAACTCTCCCTCCGCTTTATCAGGTCAGTGCATTTGCCTGTGAATCGGCAGAACAGCTTGAAAAGGTGTTCAACAACAAAGCGGCAGGCTTTTCGTATACAAGAGTGGGAAATCCCACAGTCAGCGCCTTTGAGAACCGTATAGCCGCACTCGAAGGCGGTATAGGAGCAGTTGCCTGTTCATCGGGAATGGCTGCAATAACCGCAGTCCTTCTAAATATACTTCATTCAGGGGACGAGGTCATAGTCAGCACGGGACTCTTCGGCGGTACTATCGACCTTTTCAATGACCTTAAAGCTTTCGGCATTACAGCTCATTTCCTTGAAGCTATAACCTATGATACAGTGACGGCTGCGGCAAATGAGAATACTAAGGCTGTTTTTACAGAGCTTATCGGCAACCCGAAACTCGATGTTGTTGACCTTGACAGCGTTTCAAAGGCTTGCAGGGAGAAGAGGATACCTCTTATAGTTGACAGCACTACGGCAACTCCCTACATCATAAATCCGCTGAAGCACGGTGCTGATATAGTTGTCCATTCATCGTCCAAGTATATCAACGGCGGCGGAAATTCCATCAGCGGCATTATCGTTGACAGCGGCAGATTCAAATGGGATACGGAAAGGTATCCAAGCTTTGAGAATTATGTGAAATTCGGGCCGTTTGCGTTCCTTTCAAAGCTCAGGAACGGCTTATGGCGCAATACAGGCGGCTGTCTTTCGCCGTTCAATGCATTCATGAATATAGTAGGACTCGAAACTCTCGGTCTGCGTATGGAGCGCTGCTGCGACAACGCATTAAAGCTTGCGGAATTTTTTGAGTCCCTTGACAATATACAGGTGAACTATCCTGCGCTTACGTCTTCTCCTTATTATGAGCTTGTGCAGAGAGAGCTTTCGGGAAAAGGCGGAGCTATCGTTACTATCAGAGCAGGCAGCAAGGAAAAAGCCTTCAAGCTTATGGACAGTATTGAATTTGCTTCTGTAGCCACCAATATAGGTGATGTCCGAACCCTTGTGATACACCCTGCAAGCACCATCTATACTCACAATACCGAGCAGCAGCGTATAAGTGCGGGAGTATATGACGATACTATACGCATAAGCGTTGGTATAGAAGATATAGACGATCTTATCGAAGATTTCAGACAGGCGATAGAGCGCCTGTAAAGGAGGATAAATATGGCTGATTTCAATATTACTGATTCGATCGACATCACTGATGTCAATTGCCCTATAACTTTTGTTAAGGCAAAGATCGCTCTTGAGGAGCTCGATGACGGAGATATCCTCTCCATTAAACTCAACGACGGTGAGCCCGTTCAGAACGTCCCTAAGAGCATCAAGGAAGAAGGACACAAGGTGCTCAGCCTTTCAGATAACGGCGACGGTACATTTGAACTTATCGTGCAGAAGGTCGGTGACTGATATGCCTGCAAGGATTAGCAATGCCGAATTCGACAGCGAGGTCCTGGGCTCAGAGCTGCCCGTACTTGCTGATTTCTATTCGGACAGCTGCATACCCTGCAAGCGTATGTCGCCTATACTGAGCCAGCTTGAAGCAGAATATGCAGACAAGATCAAAATTGTGAAAATAAACACAAACTTCGAGAAGGAGCTTGTGGAAAAATACAGTATATTAGCCGCTCCAACGCTTATCCTCTTCAAGAACGGTGAGGAAGTTTCACGTATCAGAGGTGCGGCAAAAAAAGACGATATAATAACTCTTATAGATCAGACTATTTAAGGAGCGTATAAATATGAATATAACAGTTGCTGGAGTAAAAAAGGAAGTTGCGGACGGTCTTACCGTTGCACAGCTTGTAATTGATGAAAAGGTGGAAACACCCGAATACGTAACTGTCACTATCAACGATGATTTCGTGGATCACGGTCAGTTCGAGGGAACCGTACTGAAGGACGGCGATACAGTAGAATTCTTATACTTTATGGGAGGCGGTCAGTAATGGCATTTACAAATGAACAGATCGAACGCTATTCACGTCACATAATCCTTAAAGAAGTCGGTGCAAAGGGACAGAAGAAGCTCCTTAACGCGAAAGTCCTCGTGATCGGAGCAGGCGGTCTCGGCGCTCCTGTTGCTATGTATCTTGCAGCAGCAGGTATCGGCACTATAGGTATTGCGGACGCTGATGAGGTAGATCTCTCTAATCTCCAGAGACAGATCATCCACCAGACAAAGGACGTTGGTAAGCCGAAGGTACAGTCCGCAAAGGAAACTATGGAGGCTATGAACCCTGATGTCAAGGTCATAACTTACCACGAGTTCATCACCAGCGAGAATATCCTCGATATCATCAAGGACTATGACTTCATTATCGACGGTACCGATAATTTCCCTGCAAAGTTCCTCATCAATGACGCTTGCGTAATGGCTAAGAAGCCTTTCTCACACGCAGGTATAATCCGTTTTCAGGGACAGCTCATGACATATGTCCCCGGTCAGGGTCCGTGCTACCGCTGTGTATTCAAGGAACCACCCCCGAAGGACGCTGTACCTACCTGCAAGCAGGCTGGCGTTATCGGTGCAATGGGCGGAGTTATCGGCAGTCTTCAGGCTATGGAGGCTGTTAAGTACATACTCGGAGTAGGCGATCTCCTCACAGGATATCTCCTCACTTACGATGCTCTCAAAATGCAGTTCAGAAAGGTAAAGCTCCCCAGCGATACCCACAGCTGTGCTGTATGCGGCGATAACCCCACAATAACAGAGCTCATCGACTACGAACAGGCAGAATGTGACGGTGTTGGTCTATGATTAAACTCAGCAGAAGCGATTACGATAAAATAGTTGCTCACGCAAAAAGCGAAGCTCCTGTAGAAGCCTGCGGACTTATTGCAGGAGAGCTCTCAGGCGATGACAAGATAGTGAAAAAGGTCTATATCCTTACAAATGTCGATCATGCCGAAGAGCATTTTACTCTTGACCCGAAGGAGCAGCTCTTTGCGGTAAAGGATATGAGAGCAAACGGGCTCACTCCTCTCGGCAACTGGCATTCTCACCCTGTTTCGCCGTCACGCCCTTCCGATGAGGACAAGAGACTTGCCTACGACAGCAGTGCGAGCTACCTTATACTCTCTCTTATGGACGAGGAGCCTGTTCTCAATT
>CACZEJ010000119.1 GCA_902780115.1 Ruminococcus flavefaciens
ATATAGTACAATAATTGTAATTGTCAATGAGACAGGAAATAAAAGTCCTACGCCGTTTCCGCAAACACGCAGAACAGCTGAAAAGGGCTTATTTTAGGAGGCATGACTGTGAAAAAGACAGGCAAAAAAACTTTCTTCATCGTCGTTGCTTTTATCGCAGTGTTCGCGGTTACGTCGGTAATGGGTATTGATAAACTGTTCGGCGATACCAGAACTACTTACGTCAAGGGCGTTGACGATATCCGACTTGGTATAGATATCAAGGGCGGCGTTGACGTTACTTTCGGTCCCGCAGACGATTACGACGCTGACAAAGATCAGCTCGCTTCTGCTACCGAGGTCATCAAGACCAGACTTTCTTCACTCGGTATCACCGATAACGAAGTTTACAGCGATGAAAAAAGCGACAGAATTATCGTTCGTTTCCCTTGGAAAGTCGGCGAGACCAACTTCGACCCTGAATCTGCTGTAAAAGAACTGGGCGAAATGGCTGAGCTTACATTCCGTAAAGGCACCGATACCGAAAAAGATGAGGACGGAAATGACATACCATCAGGTGAGATCGTTATCATGGGCGACGATATCGCTTCTGCAAAGAGCGCTTATATCCCCGACGAAAACGGCGATCCTCAATATGTAGTATCCCTTGAACTCAACGATTCCGGCAAGAGTAAGTTCGGCGATGCTACAAGAGAGCTTGCAGGTTCTTCGACACCTATCTCGATCTGGATGGACAACACCATGATCTCAGCTCCGACTGTCAATAATGCTATTACTGACGGTAAGGCTCAGATCACAGGCAACTTCGACCTTGAGTCTTCAACAAAGCTCGCTAACCAGATCAATTCGGGTGCTCTCCCGTTCAAAATGGAGACAAAGAGCTTCAAGACAATATCCCCTACAATGGGTGAAGGCTCACTGGACGCTATTCTCCTTGCAGCTCTTATCGCTTTCATCGGAATAGCATTCTATATGGTATTCCTTTACAAACTCCCGGGCTTTGTTGCTGTTATCGCTCTCTGCGGCCAGGTCGCAGGCTCTATCGCAGCTATCACAGGCTGGTTCGGATTCATGAACGGCTCTACACTTACTATCCCCGGTATCGCAGGTATCATACTTGCTGTAGGTATGGGCGTTGACGCTAATATCATCACGGGTGAGCGTATCAAGGAAGAGCTCAGAACAGGCAAGTCCCTCGACGCTGCTATCAAGATAGCTTACAAGAGAGCTTTCTCCGCTATCCTCGACGGTAACATCACAAACGTTATCATCGCTGTTATCCTTATGGGTGCGTTCGGAGTTCCTGACAGCTTCTTCTCAAAGATACTCAACAAGACTATATTCTTCGCATTCGGCGCTACAGCTGAGGGCGTTGTTTACTCCTTCGGATTTACCCTGCTCGCAGGTGTTGTCTGCAACTTCATCTTCGGAGTATTTGCTTCAAGACTTATGGTAACTTCACTCTCCAAGTTCAAGTGCTTCAAAAACAGAAAGCTTTATGGAGGTGACGAGAAATGAGCAAGAAAAATACTCAGATAGAAACCGTTGCAATTCCCGCTAAAGTTTACAACTTCTGTTCAAAGAAGAAGCTTATCCTCGGCGTTGTGATCGCAGTTGTACTCGTATTCATTTGCGGCGCGATCATCAGAGGCATTCACCTCGCTATCGAATTCAAGGGCGGTACGCTCATTACTTATTCGTATCAGGGCGATATCAATTCAAACGATGTCGCTTCAACTGTAAAGGACGTTGTTGGTTCATCTGTTACAGTAAGAACAGGTGAGAGCCTCGATTCAGGCGGAAAACAGCTCACTATCTCCTTTACTTCGGATCAGGGTCTTACAGCTGACAGACAGACTGAGCTCACTTCAGCTCTCAGAGACAAGTTCGCTGATAACGCTCTTGAGATCTACGATTCAAACGATGTAAGCCCTTCTTCAGGTCGTGAGTTCCTTCTCAAGTGCCTGATTGCTGTACTCTTTGCAGCATTCATCGTTATCATCTATATCGCTATCCGTTTCAAGAATATCGGCGGCTGGTCGGCTGGTGTATGCTCGATCTTCGCACTCTGCCTTGATCTTCTTGTAGCATTCACCGCTACAGTGGTATGCGGCTTCAATATCGACTCGAACATCGTTGCCGTATTCCTTACTATCCTCGGTTATTCTATCAACAACACTATCGTTATCTACGACAGAATCAGAGAAAACCGCAAGCTTATGCCAAAGGCTTCTCTTAACGAGCTCATAAACGCAAGCTGCACACAGTCTCTTACACGTTCTATCAGAACATCTATTACAACTATCGGCACAATGCTCATCGTTACAATAGTTGTTATCGTAACAGGCTATGATTCGCTCCTCAGCTTCTCAGTACCGCTTATGATGGGCCTTATCTCAGGTACATTCTCATCACTCTTCGTTGCACCTGTAACATGGTCATGGTGGAAGAATAAGTCGGCAGCTAAAGCAAAGAGCAGCAAGTAATTTTCAGGACCGTCCTTCGGGGCGGTCCTTTTGTATTATTTAGTAAGTAGTTTATAGGAGTTCATGTTGCGCGTCGTGTAAGGCACGGGCGCACACTGTGCGCCCCTACGATCTACTTACTGCTTTCTACTCACTTATCCGCCCCGACAGGCGGCAAAAGGCGTAACAATTAACAATTGACTTTGAGAATAGAATATTGTATAATAATATTGCAAATAGTAAAAAAGGGGCGAAAAAACGTGGCAAAGCTGAAATTTACGGAAAAGAACGGCGAGGTGTGCATAAAATGCCGATTTACAGGCAATGAAATGCTCAACGATGCCGAATACAGATACTTCATAGACAACAGTATAAAGGGCTGGCTCGTCCCGTACTCAGAGGGCGAGGGCAAGCTCGAATTCACAGGCGCATCAGGCGTTCCGCTCATGTCTGTCCTCAAAAGCAGGAGCCTCGACAAGGAATGCTACTTCACTATCGTTCTCAGTCTCCTTGAACATATGCGGCTCGCAGAGAGCTGCGGCTTCAATATGCAGAATATCGTTCTCGCACCTGAATTTATAACCATAGATGTCGATTCACTGGAGCTCTACCTGTTCTATCTGCCGCTGTGGTACAACGAGAGCGTCAACGACGGCATAGTGAACTGCCTGCGCCGTATATCCACCTACGCGACCTATACCTCGCAGGAGGACTTCAAGAGCGTGGACGGCTTTATGAACTTCGTGTGCCGCGCCAACGGCTTTACCGTCACCGAAGCCGAGGAGTATATCCGCAGAGATGCTCCTTCTGTGTTCCCGCAGACACCTCTGCGTCCGCAGCCGCAGGCTCAGCCGAAGACGCAGTACTTCACCAGACCTGAGCCCCAGCCTGTCCGGCAGCAGAACGCTGCACAGACCATTATCAACGAGATAAACAAGGGCTCTCAACAGTTCATGCATTCCCCTGCACCTGTTATCCCTGAGCCTAAGATAATCCCCGCCCTCGATACCGCAAGCAGGAACGCTCTCCCAGAACTCATGAGGAACAGCCATCAGCCGCACACCGAGGTGAATTACCCTAAGCTGAAAAGACGCGCTACAGGCATTACCGTCAATATTGATAAGCCTGTGTTCAGGATCGGCAAGGAACGCGACCGCGTTGACTTCTGCGTCACCGAAAACAGAACTATCAGCCGCCTTCACGCAACTATCTATTACCGTGACGGCTCATGCTTCGTTGAGGATAACAACTCCACAAACAGAACATATATAAACGGCACTCCCGTTCTGCCCGACAGAGAGATCAAGCTGAAAAACGGCGACGTTCTGAAGCTTTCGGACGAGGAATTCGACTTCATCGACACATAAGCATCTGCACTAAGGGGGAATATATGGAATATATTGCAGCCTGCGATACCGATATCGGTATCACTAAAAAGAATAATCAGGACAGCGTCTGCCTGAAGATCGCTCAGACAGCTAACGGCAGAGCTGCTCTTATGCTGGTCTGCGACGGCATGGGCGGTCTCTCCCGCGGAGAACTCGCAAGCGCCGAGGTGGTCAGAAGCTTCGCGGAATGGTTCGACAACGAGTTTCCCTTCGAGCTTCCCGACTGGGACTGGCAGACCGCTGCCCACAACGCTATAAGCCGCCTGAGAAGGCTCAACGCGATGCTCATCGACTACGGTGCAAGACACGAGATACAGCTGGGAACTACCGCAACGGGTCTCATCGCTGTAAATTCTGATTTCATGACCTTCCATGTGGGCGATACACGTATATACAAAATATCCGATAAGCTCAGCCAGATAACCGACGACCATACCTTCGTCAACCGTGCAGTAAAAATGGGACAGATGACCCCTGAGGAAGCTCGTACCGATCCGCGCCGCAATGCCCTCGTTCAGTGCATCGGCGTTACAGGCGATATCGCTCCCGAGATAAGACTGGGAACGCTCGAAGATAACGCCGCTTATATGGTATGCTCGGACGGCTTCCGCCACGTTCTCACGGAAAAGGAGCTTTTTGACGGCCTTTCCGCCGAAAATACCGCTACAAAGGCGGATATGCAGAAAAGTATCCGTCAGCTTATCGAGACAGTAAAGAAAAGAGAAGAACGTGACAATATCACCGTCGCTATGCTGCGTGTAATACCTTGACCGCAGCATTTCGCCGACAATCACAGTAACCGTCATAACCACTTCGTTTTTGGAGGCTGCTAACATGAAATTCAGAATAAAACACGCAACTCCCGCTTTTTATTACGGGGTGATAATACCCTGGTTCGTTATAATAGCCGCGATCTTTTTATTCATACTTTTAGGCTTCACTATCAAAGATAAATACCCCACGATCGTATTCGGAAGTATAATCGCGCTGTGTGTCGCAGTCGATGTAATATTCATTCTGCTTATTAGCATGGAAAGTATCTTCGGCGCAAAGATCATCGTCGAAGCCGATCATGTGAAGATAAATATGCTGCTTCGCAGAAAGAAGCTCTATTACAACAATATCGCCGATATGAAGTATACTCACTATGAGTGTACGCGGAACAAGCGCTATCGCAAGGAAAGATCAGATTCGCTGCTTTATAAAATGCTGAAAAGTGACGAAAATGTTCGGATCCGTTCACTGCTCATCTTTTATCCCATTTTAGGAAAAGATTTTTCCCTGAACGACGATGCGCCAAATTATGAATGGAAACAAAAGAAATGGATAACCGACCCGAACCTTGACCCCGATGAGGACGTAAAACTCTATCAGGCTTATCTCTGCTGCCGAAGCGCATACCGTCAGTACAATAATTCAGCAGATCAAGACTGACCGATAATCAGCATCAAAGAGGTGGATACCTATGACAAAAAATGAGATGATGATAATCGCCATAGCTGCCGCGGTGTTCATCATAGCAAATATAATTATGTGGAGCATTATTCTCAGGAAAGAACGGAAACGCCGCGAAGCAACTACTCCTCCGCCCGACCTCGGCATAAGAC
>CACZEJ010000120.1 GCA_902780115.1 Ruminococcus flavefaciens
TCCTTGAGTTTTGCTGCTTCTTCTGCAACCTCAGCTTTAACTGCTGCTGAAACTGCTTTTCCGTCTATTAACTGTGCCATTTATTTATCCTCCTTGTTATTGTCGGACTTTTCGTCCTCTGTATTAGGTTTATTATTATCGGGCGACTGCTTTTCGGCAGCTGCTTCGTCCTCATCTTCATCATCATCGATGTCGTCGTCATCGTCGTCGGTATCAATGTCATCGTCATCGAAGTCCTCGTCATCGTCGTCATTGAGGATATCGAACTCGTCATCTTCGTTCATGCCCATCTTTGCGTCATCGCCCTTGATGCCCAAGCGGTTTCTGCGGCTCTCGGCAATGAGGAGATGAGACTCTTCGGTATTGACGTAAAGCACAAAGTGCTCGGGGTCGCGCTTTCTTTTTGCGAAGAATACTATCTGGAGTATCACTGATGCTATGAAAATAACAGCTGAGAGTGCCTGTGAAATGCGGATATTTCCAAGCATGAGGCTGTCGGTGCGCAGTCCCTCTACCACAAAGCGCTCAGCGCCGTACCAAGCGAGGTACATAAGGAATATCTGTCCGTCGTACTTTCTGCGCTTTGACCAGAAAGCAAGGATAACGAATCCCAGCAGACACCATACCGATTCATACAGGAAGCAAGGGTGGACAGGCTCGTTCCAGAGCATCGTTACACCGCTCTGGTAGAGGTCGCCGCCTATCTGCATACTGTCGTTGATAGTACGCTGGATAGTGCCGCCTGTCATGCCGAAGAGTGAATCAGTGTTGGTGCCGAAGGCTTCCTGATTGAAGAAGTTGCCCCAGCGTCCTATGCCCTGACCGATAAGGAAGCCTATAACGGTTATATCGAGCATCGGCAGCATCTTGACTTTTTTGATCTTGCATATTATAAGTCCGATCAGTATTGAGCCGATGATACCGCCGTAAATGGCAAGACCGCCGTTTCGGGTGTTTATCATTTCTTTCCAGTTGCCCTTGTATTCGTCCCAGCGCATCAGAACGTAGTAGATACGTGCGCCGATTATGCCGCCTATGACACCGCCGATAACAACGTCGATAGCTCTGTCGGAGTCGATGCCGAAGCGCTTCATTTTGGGGAGAGCGTAAACAAGTGCAAGGATAAGACCAAGGGTGATTATTATGCCGTACCACTGTATATTGATACTGCCGATCGAGAATGCAGTGGGGTCGATGCTGAATTTCCACCCGAGATTAGGAAATTGTATCTCGTGCGGGTGCAATAGTGTTTCGGTTTCCATGAGTTATTTCTCCTTTTCAATTATAGACAGAACAGCTCTGTCACGTCGCAGTTCCCTGCGCATAAAATCCATAACATCAGCGCTTGTGAGGGCTGAGATGACTTCTATTGTATCATATGGCGATATCCCGTCGATATAGGAGCTGAGCATAAGATTTGTGACAGCCTCGACGTTGTTGAGCTCAGTTACGAGAGCGCCGTATGATGATTTTTTTATGCGCTGGAAGTCTTTTTCGTTTATGCCCTCCGTCAGAAGTCTGTCGATCTCGCTGAACAGCGCCTCGCGGACGAGCTCGGGGAAGTCTGATTCACCTGAGAATATCAGTGTGAAATAGCCGCTGCCGTAGAAGACCTCGCCGCCGAAGGTGGAGTTGATTATGCCGTCCTTCAGGAGCTTTTCGCACATAGGCAGCGCAGGATCGGTAAGCAGTGAAGATGCTACGGAAGCAGCAGTCACAGCTCTGAGCCTTTCAAGTCCCGCTGAGGAAGAACATTTGCAGCCGAGATTGAATATAGAAGCTCCCACAGGCTGTGTCTCGCGTATCTCAGGTCTGACGATACTGTCGGGTTCATCGGGAAATACACATTCCAGACCTTTGTCGGCGCAGGGGTGCAGGCATTCGTCGCATATTTCGAGGACTTTGTCCGCACTTATGTTGCCTGCGATGGAGAGCACCATATTATTGAGGTTATAGAACGTATCGTAGCACTTGTAGAGCAGGTCGGCATCAATTTTTGCGATGCTTTCGGCAGTTCCTGCAATATCGGTCTTCACTGGGTGAGCGTGGTACATACAGCCGAGCATATTGAAGAATACCCGCCATTCGGGGTTATCGTTGGTCATTTTTATCTCCTGACCGATGATGCCCATTTCTTTATCCACGTTTTCTTTGGTGAAGTAAGGCTCCTGTACGAATTTCAGGAGTATGCGCAGGTTTTCCTCATAGTTTTTGGAGCAGCTGAAAAAGTAGCAGGTCCTGTCGAATGAGGTCATGGCATTGCAGGAAGCGCCTGTCTGCGCGTAGAGCTCAAACACCTTGCAGTCCTCATTCTCGAAGAGCTTATGCTCCAGAAAATGGGCGATGCCCTCGGGAACGCAGGTGTATCCCGAGTCCGACGACGTTTTGAACACGGTATTTATCGAGCCGTATTTCGTGCCGAACTGTGCTTCGATGCTGCTGAATCCGTTCATTTCGCATATATAAATGTCAAGACCGCTGCGATGCTTTACATGGATACAGCTGTCGCCTGTACGGGTGCAGGTAAGGATATCTTTTTCCATTATTCCTGTACCTCCTTGTTGAGCATGAGATAAACGCAGTCAAGCTTCAGCGAGTTTGCGGCTGCTATTATCCGTTCCTTTGTGACAGCGGCGAATTTGCCGTAGTGTTCCTGCGGAGTAATGAATCTGCCGTCTGTAAAGCAGTCAAAGAACCATGAGATATACCCCGACGGGGAGTCGGTGATCTGCAATACCGCATTGTCGAGCGCCATAAGAGTGCCGTTTATTTCGTTATCGGTGATATTGCCCTTTTTCATCTCATCGAGCTGAGCCGTTATCTCAGCCTTTGCTTTTTCGATATTGCTGCGTTCCACGCCGCTCTCGACCATGAAAGCGCCCTTTGTGGCTATGGATAAGCTCGAGCAGTAGTAGCACAGGCTGAGCTTTTCGCGGACATTGAGGAAGAGCTTTGAAAAGGGGAGCTCTCCGTAAATGACACTCAGCATTTTCAGCGCATATCTGTCATCGGAATCGGTCTTGAAGAACATGACCATCTTGCTTTCATTAACGTCAAATTCATCTGTGACTGTTAGCGGTTCAGGCTTTAAAGGACTGTGGTCGCTGATCTTTACGGGCTTGGGTGAGCGTTTTATCTCTGCAAAGTTTTCGCGGAACATCTCTGCGAAGGAGTCATCTTTTTGCGGAGAAACGTAGTATATCTCTATCTGAGCGGTCCTCAGCAGCTCCTGATACGCTCTGAAAGCATCTTCGGGAGATGCGGCTGAGGCAGCATCGCGGCTGCCGTAAGCTGCGCAGCTTGCGGGTTCGTTTCTGAATGCAAGCTTTACTGCCTGAGAAACGGCATAGACGTTTTTCTGGTTCAGTTCACCGTCTATACGGTCTAAAAGGTCTTTTTTGGCAAGAGAGAAGGAATCGCTGTCGAAAGCTCCGCCGCATACATTCGGAGAGAACAGGCAGCCGCGTATCATATCGCGCATCTCACCGCCTATATCCTCGCCGTCGATGGCGTATTTATTGTCGAGCCATGATGCTCTCAGACCCAGTATCTGTGCATTGCCCTTTTTTCTTGCCACTGAACAGAGGACAGCGCCGTATAGCTCAGATAGCTTTTCACACATAGCAGCGTAGGTTTTATATCGGCTGTTTGAAATGGTGAGCACCCCTGTGGCGAGGTTGTTCACCGCTGCGGTCTTCTCGCTGAGTTCGGTGAGAAAGTAGACCGCAAGGGAGCAGGACTTGAACTTATCGTCGATAATGGAAGTGAAACCGACGTTATCGCTCAACTCTACCCTTTCATATATCATTAAGCTTACACTCCAATCTTAAAAAGCTATACAGTACATTATAACACATTTGCAGGAAAAATACCATACTATTTTTGTTTTTTTCAGAAATTTTCTTGCAGTTATTATTTATTCGCTAAAACACTTGATTTTTTCACCGCTAAAGTGGTATAATAAAAGTTGTAATGTATGACAAGGAGGCAGTATATGGATTATATCGGCGAGAAATGTCCTGTATGCGGTGAAGTGTTCACTGCGGAGGACGATATAGTTGTATGCCCTGAATGCGGAACGCCGCACCACAGAGCGTGTTACGCTGTTGAGAATAAATGTGCAAATGCTGCTGAACATTCCACAGGGAAAAAATGGGAGCGTTCAGATGCGGAAAAGGAAAACGTAAGGATATGTCCCGTGTGTCATTTCCAGAACAGCCGAAGTGCGCTCAACTGTCAGCGCTGCGGTACAGAGCTGAAGGATATCGAGCCTGTCCGTCAGGAGGATATTTTCAGCGGTGAACGTGAACAGCGGCGTGAACCTTTTGTCATGCCTGAGGAGCTGGCTGACCCGATAAAATTTCTCGGACTTGATGAGAAAGAGGATATGGGCGGCGCAACTATGAAGGAAGTCTCCGATTTCGTGGGTGTGAATACCTTTTATTATCTGCCCAGATTCAAGCGCATAAAGGACGACGGATTAAAGCCTTCATTCAACTTTATCAGCCTTATCTTTCCGTCGCTGTACTTTGCGAGCAGAAAAATGTGGCTGTGGGCAGTGATCGCTGCTTTTCTCGGTATTTTGTTCAATCTGCCTGCCAATCTCCTTATTTACGGAAAGGATATGTCTGTAGAGTTCGGAAAATTCGTTACGGACAATAAACAGATGATATCTTCGATAAGCGAGATATGTCTCGGTCTGGATATGGCAGCAAGAGCGCTGTCGTGCTTTTTTGCGAACTGGTTATACTTCCGATTTACACTGCGAACCATTAAAAAGAACAGAAACGGCGGCAGACCTTCATCTGCACTCGGCGGAGTCAAGCCGATGAATATGCTCATAATTACTCTTATAAAGGGCTGTATCGGCTTCTTGGCGATCTTTCTGCTGTACTTCTTCTTTGATATGCTGACGACGATAAGTGATTTCAGTACCCTATGAGCAGCTGCATATCCCGATACTGACATAGGATATGCTGATATCTAAAAAAATTAATACAGATAACGATAAATGCTCTTATTTTTCATACTCGGGGGGGAGATAAAATGAAGCGTAGAAGCATTTTGCTGCTGTTTTCGGTTATCATATGTGTATTTCTTGTGGGATGCGGTGATATGGACTATCCCACTTATACATACGAGATAAGCAACGGTCTTGGTGAGAATTATCTTGTGAATTACTGCGAACAGGTAAGTTATCCGGAGCATACCACACGAGTTAAGGTATTCAAGGAGACAAATAAGGTAAGCGACTATGACGGCGGTGCGTATACAGGCTGCAATTCGTATACACCGTCGCAGGTGATGTATATATGCAGCAAGGATAAAGTGGATTATTACTATCTGCGCACTCAGTGCGGGGAATATGTCGCAGCAGACGGCATCTCCAGCATAAGAATGAATTATAATATGATGCAGCTCGGGCAGAACAATGCCGAAATGGACGTCCAGCATAAGAATGAATTATAATATGATGCAGCTCGGGCAGAACAATGCCGAAATGGACGACCTGGACAAGAGGAATTGTTCAAAGCTTGCATCTAATCTGCGGGAAGCGATATCAGCCGAAGCGGTGATGTGGCGTTTTGATGCCTGCGGATATAGCTCGGATAACTTCATGCAGCTGTACTATTTCCAAAGATGATATATAACGACAGCCCGAAGGCATATGAAAAGCTTTCGGGCTGAATTTTTTGTATAAAATAAATCAGCCCTGCGCTATTGCAGGGCTGTCATCATTATTTGCTGTAAGATTTTTACGAATAATCCGGATCGGTGTTTGGCCAGAGTCTGTACATAGGAGTATTCGACGTACCGTCGCCTACCCATATCTCAGTATCTATGGCATCATCGTCGCGGTAGCAAATGAACCAACGGTTAAGTGGTTTGCCTGTTTTGGATTGAATGAATCTGATAGGAATTTTGCCTGTTCCGCCGAAGCTGTTTACAGCGTCCTGAAATGGCTTTGCTTCTGTGCTTCCGCCACTCCATAATGAGCGGTTGCCGCCTGCATTTGATGCACCGTCCTTGGTACAAACAGTGACCAGGGTATATGTTTCCGATGTGCCGTTATGTTTTACTGTAACGTTGTGAGTTGTTGTGTTGTTCGCTGTATATGAATCAGAAGCATCTTCATCATCTGCAATGACAGCCATAACTGTGTCATAGATGGTTTTTGCGCTTGTAACGTCAGCTGATCTTCTTGACTTCTTGATGTATCCCATTAAAGACGGTATGAGTATCGAAGCGAGAACACCAATTATCGCAATAACGACGATCAGTTCGATAAGTGTAAAACCATGTTTCCTGTATTTTGCCATATAAATCCCCCCACAAAATTTATTGTTGCAAAATAATGATGATTTTTACTTAATTATAAGACTATTGCTTTAAAAAGTCAATAGTTATTTAAAAAATTGCCATATAATAAATAAATATGGGAGCACGTCCTATGCTCCCATATAGCGTTATTTCACAATAATCTTCTTAAATGCCTTCTTGCCCTTGCGGACGATCATCTCGCCTTCGAGCTTTATCATTTCCTTCGGGTCTGACTTCTTTTCATCGTTTACAGTTATACCGCCCTGCTGAACGAGTCTTCTTGCCTCGGATACAGAAGGAGCGAGCTCAGCCTTTACGAGGAGGTTGAGAAGTCCGATGGAACCGTCTGTAAGGTCGGCGGAGCTTATCTCGGCAACAGGCATATTCTCGTTTGAACCGCTTCCGCCAAAGAGTGCCTTTGCAGCAGCCTTTGCCTTTTCAGCCTCTTCCTCGCCGTGAACCAGCTTTGTGAGCTCATATGCGAGAAGCTCCTTAGCAGCGTTGAACTGAGCGCCTTCCATAGTTTTTTCCATTTCCTCGATCTGCTCAACGGGAACGAAAGTGAGCATTTTCAGACACTTGATAACGTCAGCATCATCAACGTTTCTCCAGTACTGGAAGAAGTCGTAAGGAGAAGTCTTCTCAGGATCGAGCCATACAGCGCCCTTTTCGGTCTTGCCCATCTTCTTGCCCTCGGAGTTGAGGAGAAGTGTTATAGTCATAGCATAAGCGTCCTTGCCCAGCTTGCGGCGAATAAGCTCAGTACCGCCAAGCATATTGCTCCACTGGTCGTCACCGCCGAACTGCATATTGCAGCCGTACTTCTGGAAGAGCTGGTAGAAGTCGTAGCTCTGCATTATCATGTAGTTGAATTCGAGGAATGAAAGACCGCGCTCAAGTCTCTGCTTGTAGCACTCAGCTGTGAGCATACGGTTTACGCTGAACTGTGCGCCAACTTCGCGGAGAACTTCGATGTAGTTGAGGTTCATGAGCCAGTCTGCATTGTTTACAACGATAGCCTTGTCATCAGAGAAGTCGATGAAGCGGCTCATCTGCTTCTTGAAGCAGTCAACGTTGTGCTGGATAGTCTCGGGAGTGAGCATCTTGCGCATATCGGTCTTGCCTGAAGGGTCGCCGATCATTGCAGTACCGCCGCCGATAAGTACGATAGGCTTGTTGCCTGCCATCTGCATACGCTTCATAAGGCAGAGTGCCATGAAGTGACCAACGTGGAGGGAATCGGCAGTTGGATCGAAGCCGATATAGAAAGTAGCCTTACCTGCGTTGACAAGCTCCTCGATCTCCTTTTCGTCTGTGAGCTGCGCGAGGAGACCTCTGCGCTTGAGTTCTTCAAAAGTAGTCATTATTTATTTCTCCTTTATATTATTATAATTCATTATTATCAATAATTTCTTTCAGCTTTCTGAGCCATTGCGGCAGTTCATTGCCGTACACTACAAGGCTGCCGTTTTTGTATTCACCAACATTGACGAAACCGTTTTCGTTGTCCCAGAATTCAACTTCGCTGCAATATGGCAGAATGGAAGTAAGGTCGCTGAAACGCTTCTCATATCTGCGCCTTACATCTTCGGACGGTATATCATGACCGCCTTCGCGCTCTCTGTTTGCGATA
>CACZEJ010000121.1 GCA_902780115.1 Ruminococcus flavefaciens
TTGTCGATGGTCTCCTGTGCGGACTTGTCTATCAGCCAGCCCTTGATGCTGCCGCCCTTCTGCATGAGCTCGAAATCATAGAGCTTGCTGTCGTCGGAAACAGTCTTTGCGAGGGGCTCGATAACAGTATTGTCGGGGTCATCAATGAGTATCATGATATGCGGAAGTTCGAGTGGAGCACCCTGTCTTACTTTGATACGCGGAGGTATACGCTCGATGACAGTAGCCTCGGTAGCTCTTACCTCTGATGTGCTGCCCTTTGAGAAGTCGTACTTTTCAAGGTCGATAGCGCCCACGATACCCTGACGGAGAATGCCGTTGCTCTGGGTGCGCTCAACGTATACCATAGCGTCCTTGTACTCGGTGAAGATACCGTCGGAGAGGTACTTGTCCATAGCTGTATGGATATTGTCGATGCGCTGAGCAACGCCGTCCTGCTCGAGGTATAGCTCGGGAAGGATAAGGTTCAGCGTTGAGGGAGCGCTGCCAACAGTAGCGCTTACCTCGTCCCAGTACTCAGGCTCGCTGGTGTACTGGTCGCAGGCGATAACGGACCACTTGTGCATATCGCAGTCCTTAGGGATAAGAATGTCAGCAGAATGAAATGCAGTTGAGTTCATGATTGGTACTCCTTTATGTTAAAGTTAATATAAAGCTTTGTAGGGGACGGTGACTCCCTACAGTGTAGGGAGATGTCTGAAAGACAGAGGGTCGCGGCTCCTGTTGGGAGTCCTCGACGTCCCGTGTAGGGGCTGCCAGCTCTGCATATAGCATTGCCAGCCAAATCACAGATTTGGGGCACTGCTTATTTGGCAGTCCGCGTTAATTTTCTAAAAAAAGATAAAATAAATCAATAAAAGGAAAACAGGTGTTAATAAAGTTATTAACAGTATGATCGCAGTTTTTGCCTTGTGGTCGGTTTTGCGTATATTTCGTATCCACAAAGCGATTATTATAATTGTAACAGCTATGGCTGCAAATGCAACAGCGCCATAAATACATACGTCTGACAGAGTTGTCATATGCGGAACGGGATCGGCGTGTGGATCATAGCCATAAGATTTATAATCGCTATAATTACGAATAAAAATAAATGAAAAGGAAACAGCTGCCATTAAACATAAATAAAACGGTAAAACAAGTAGGAATACTTTAGTTTTTATTTTATCCTGCTCGACTATATGGCGTTCATTTTCTGTCAAAGCTGAACACTTCTTTGCTAAAGGCTAACGGCTTTTTTCAATTCATTGAAAAGACGTCCAACTGGCAGTCCCACCACGTTGAAAAAGTCTCCGTCGATGTGGGAGATAAGAGCCGAGCCCAGTCCCTGTATGCCGTATCCGCCAGCCTTGTCATAGGGCTCGTCGGTGTCGGCGTAGGCTTCTATTTCGGCAGCCGTCAGCTCACGGAAGGTCACGTCCGTCACCTCTGAGAATGAGCGGATTTTTCCGCAGCTGATTATACAGCAGCCCGTGATAACCTGGTGCGTCCTGCCCGAGAGCTTCGATATATCGGCTATGCACTGAGCTTTGTCCTTAGGCTTGCCAAGTATCTCGCTCCCGAGTATTACAGTGGTATCGCAGCCGATGACTATGCAGTTGGGATGTTTCTCCGCACCAGCCTTTGCCTTCAGTACAGCAAGGTACTCGGAAGCCGCTTTCGGCTCGATATCGTCTGGGAGAGTTTCGTCGCAGTCCGTGGAGACCGCCTCAAAGTCCTCGGTTATGTATCTCATCAGTTCTCGCCGTCTTGGCGATGCCGAAGCAAGTATAATTTTCATGAGTTCTCCTTAAAGTATCTTTTACAATGCATAATTTTTAACTGTTAAGTTTTGTTGACTAAATTATTTTTGATTAATTAACGTAATTATGCTATATTAATTATTTTACCACATCTGGATAGAGCTGTCAAGGTCAAAAATGATAGCTGGTTGTTGAAAATGCATTATGATTGACAAAAAGTATTGATAAATTTTTACTATATCATTTTTGTGCCGCTTATTGTTTTTTGTCGTTAAATGTTGTATAATTAATTAGAATTTATGAATTGTAAAAAAAGAAGGTTAGGAAAAATTATGTATGACAGAGCTTTAGACGGACCTCCCGGCGGCTATGGCGGACCTCCTCGCGGCACAGGGGGACCGCCCCAGGGTGTAGGCGGACCCCCTCCGGGAGTTGGAGGACCACCACCGGGAGTTGGAGGACCACCACCGGGAGTTGGAGGACCACCACCGGGAGCAGGAGGGCCACCTCCGGGTGCAGGCGGATCCCCTCGTGGGGCTGGAGGACCACCTCCCGGAGTTGGCGGACCCATGGGAAATCCATTGGGAAATGCTCCTGTACGCTCGCTTATGATAAAATTTGCTATCCCGAGTATCATAGGTATGCTGGTAAGTGCCCTTTATAATATGGTAGACCAGCTGTTCATCGGCAAGGCGGTAGGTACTCTCGGAAACACGGCAACTTCTATCGCATTCCCTTTTACTACAGGCTGTATGGCACTTGCTTTGCTTTTCGGCATTGGCGGCGCATCGTGCTTCAACCTCACAATGGGAATGGGCGACAAAAAGCGAGCGCCTTATTTTGCGGGAAACGCGCTTACGCTTCTTGTTGTGAGCGGTATCATTCTTTCAACGGTCACGCTGCTGTATCTTACACCGCTTCTTAAACGTTTCGGAGCCACACCTGCGGTGCTTCCGTATGCGAAGGAATACGTCAAATATACAGCATTCGGTTTCCCGTTCCTGATACTCACAGCCGGAGGCGGTCACATAATCCGCGCGGACGGAAGTCCGAAGATGACAATGATATGTAATATTACGGGTGCGGTCATAAATACTATTCTTGACGCGGTGTTCGTTCTCGGTCTTGGCTGGGGAATGAAGGGAGCTGCTATCGCTACAGTTATCGGACAGTTTGCTGCGGCAGTCATTGTTATCGTATACTGTATGAACTTCAAGACCGTCTACCTTTTCGGAAGGCATCTTCTCCCGTCAGGAAGTATCGTAAGCAGGATATGCTCGATCGGTATGGCTTCGTGTTTCAATCAGCTTGCTATTGCCATTGTGCAGATAGTTCTGAACAATTCTCTCAGACATTACGGTGCAGCTTCTCATTACGGTGCGGAAGACCCGATCGCTGTTGCAGGTATCGTAATGAAGGTAAATATGATAGTATTCTCAATAGTTATCGGACTTGCTCAGGGCACACAGCCTATTGAGAGCTTCAACTACGGTGCAAAGAAGTACGATCGTGTAAGGAGCGCATTCTGGATGGCTGTGAAAGCAGGCACGGTTATATCAATTGTTGCATTTGTGCTGTTCCAGCTTTTCCCGAGACAGATACTTGGTGCATTTGCAAATGCCAATGCAAGCGAGGGATATTACGAGTTCGGAGCTAAGTTCTTCAGGATATTCCTGTTCTTCACATGGATAAACGGATTGCAGCCAATAACTTCAACGTTCTTCACTTCCATCGGCAAGTCGATAAAGGGCGTGTTCCTGTCGCTTACGAGACAGATACTGTTCTTCCTGCCGCTTCTGATATGTCTGCCGCTCATCTTCGGCATCAACGGAATCACCTACACAGGACCGATAGCGGACGGACTTTCTGCTGTTGTGGCTATCATAATGGCGATGCATGAATTCAAGCTCATGCGTGAACTCGAATGGTACTGATTCGGCGGTATATGGTCGAAAGCTTTCAGTCTATCGGAAACGATATAAAGTTAAAATAAAAATAAAAATCCTGCGGTATTGATTTATTGCAGGATTTTTGTTATAATATTATGGTGATATTTTGGGGTGTAGCCAAGCGGTAAGGCACAGGACTTTGACTCCTGCACTCGTGGGTTCAAATCCCGCCGCCCCAACTGACGCAGCACCGCGGATCGGCATAGCCGCCCCGCGGTGCTTTTTATATCAGAAAAGCTCACCTATTTCGTATGAAGCAGGTGAGCTTTCTTTTATCATTACGATATATCTTCAAGTATAGCTTTTCTCATGCTTACAACGTCGAAGATGTCGAGCTTGCCGTCGGCACAGAGGTCGCCGTTTTCCCAGTCCTGAAGAACAGCGGTCTTGTCTCCTGATATCCACCTCTGCATAAGTACGAGATCGGCAACATTGAATTTACCGTCAGAGTTTACATCGCCGAGGGGATTTTCCTCTGTTTCGCCCTCGTATATTGCTTCGATCTGTGCATTTGATTCCAGTTTTATGCTGATAGATGGGGAGTTTACGTCGCCGTCTGTTATCTGTGCGCCTCTGATCTTCCAGTGTGAGAAGGTCTTACCTTCAGCGGGCTGAGCCGAGACAGTGATATCATAGTCGGAGTGGTACTTTCCGCTCCATTTGCCGTCAGTATCGAGGTGGAGGGTATTGAGGTCTATTGTACCGTTGTTTATGCGGTTCACAACAGTAAGACTGCGAGCCTCTGATGTGAGCTTCAAGGCTGATCTTGTGGTTCGTTCAGCATAGGAGAAGCGGTTTGCGTAGAAATCAGTCACTGTTGAGTATGCGTTCTCAAAAGTTCTTTCGCCGTTTGAGCCCGACATACTTCTTGACTGGAAACGTGCAAAGGTATCGAGTACCTGCTGCTTGTAGTTCTCCTTATAGCTGTTTATGACAGCCTTAGTCTTTTCGGGTGTGAAGTTATAGTTTGCGAGATCCATAAATGTTCTTGCGAAATTAAGACGGAACTCCTGATTTTCGAGAAGCTTGTTGAACATCTTGCTGAAATCGTCATTGCTCTGACGTAAACGCTGGTAGCAATCAGCGGATACGGACTTGTCATTGCTGCCGTAAAGACCCTGTCCTGACTCGGTATCAAAGAGTACAGGTCTCCATTTTCCGTCTGCATAAGGATTTGACTCATCAATAGCATCTGAGCGCCACATGATGTAGTTGCGTTTTGGCCAGTCTGCATTAGCCCAGTATATCTGAGCAGCTACATAGTCCATATAAGCCTGTATATCGACCTTTGAGCAGAATTCTTCATATGATATCCTGCCTTCAGATGTAGCTTTTACGAGCTCATTCCAGTCGTTGAGATCGTTGTCGGTACCTTCCTCAAGCTCACCGTTCTTTATTATGGCGATATCGCTTTTCTTTACGCCGTAATGCTCGCTGAGATAGCTTTTGTCGGTTTTTTCGAGGAGCTGATAGATGCCCCAGAATTCGCCGTCGATGAAGACCACAGCTGCTGATGAAGCCTGATAAGCGAACGACCTGTCGGTTATAAGGCTCTGGTTTATGGAGTCTCTGAAAAATGCGGCAGTATTGTCATTCCCGCCGTTCCTGAGAACGATGCCTTCGTATTTTTTAATAGCTTTGCCGTTTTTGGCTTTTGTTGCAGTACCCGAGAAGAAGTCGTATTCAAGCTCAGCTTTGCCGTAGTCCTGACGTGCGTATAT
>CACZEJ010000122.1 GCA_902780115.1 Ruminococcus flavefaciens
TCAGAAGAAAAGAATCAGGCTTACATCAATTATTACAATGCTCTAGAAGAAAAGAACGTTGAGCAGGCTGCATACTGGAAAGCCAAAGCAGAAGGTTATCCAGAAGAACTTGCATCCAAGATAGCTAAGAATGAGGCACAAAGACAGAAAGCACTTCAAGGTGGAGGTGGTGGAAACTCCCCATATTACGAAAAAGTCAAAACAGAAGGATTCGATGATAAAGGTAACAAGGTTACTAAGACAGAGAAACGTCCGCTAAAATCATCAAGTAATCAAAAATCAAAGAATCAAAGAACTGGCACAGGACAAAACAGAAGTGGTTTCTTTAACAAATAATCAAACGTTAATTTTATATGGCAGACAAGATAGATGCTCTTTTTGACGATCTTCAGTCACGAGGATTTGCACAAGACAAGACAAGAGAGGATTTCAGAAACTATATGCTTGCTCCAGGCACGCAAGGTTATCAGAACAGAAAAGACTTCTTTGAGGATTTCAAGAGTCAAGGTTTGACAGATCTTGGAACCTATGAAGATTTTGCACAGTTAATAGGTTTGAGAGGTGTTAAAAGAAACCAACAGCAATCCCAGCAGCCTGCAAAGACACCTAATTTCAATTTTGCCCCACTTGACACAAGGGAGGCAAATCAAAGAATGATAGGACGTGGAGCCGTACCATTCAGTCAGCAAGGCACAGAAAACAAGAAGCCATCAGAAATAAGTCGTATTATCAACGGTGATCTTACTCCTGAAGAGCAACAGCGTACCCAGAGCCGTTTGCAACAGCGTACTTGCCTTCTACGCTGACAGACGTGCCGTTAAGGCGGATCTTTGTGTTTACTTCCTCCTTTGGAACGGTAACTATAGGCTGTGTGGTAGTAGTTGTGGTGGTAACTATAGGAGCAGTAGTAGTGGTAGTCTGAACAGTTGAGTAGGACTCAGGGAGAGCATTTATGCTGCCAAGAAGGAAGCGCTGGATAGAAAGAGCATCGCTTGCGGTAAGGCCATTTCCTCTTTCATATACATCAGCGTGGTTGATACCTTCTGAAGTAATGTGGGTGGTTTCTGAACCGTTGATACCGTATTTTGCAGGGTTTGCCAGTGACTGCATAATGAGTACAATGTCTGACATATCCACAGATCCATCGAGGTTAGCGTCACCGTAAACATATTCAACTTCAGCAGCAGAAGCAGCAGTTGTTACAGCAGCGGCTGTTCCGATGATACAGGCAGACATTATACCTGCTATCAAGCTTTTCTTTTTCATGGTTATCATCCTCCTGTAGGAAATTTGAGGCAATTTTAAATTTTATACCTACATAATAATAACAAATCCTTAAAATAATCTTAAACTTGTCTTAAAAAACTATCAAAAATTGTCATATTGTATAATCGAGTGACTATAATGTGCGCTTTTCGGGCTGCAAAGTATGAATGAAGTGTGAATTCAGTGCGCTGCGGTATTCACGGAACGGCGGCACAAAAAAAGGGAACGCCGCAAAGACGTTCCCTGAATATATTTATGCTGTTAACGGTTGAATGCTAATTTTTTTGCAGTGGTAATGAGTGCGTTATAGTTAAGTGCAGCGATCGCTGCCGAAAGGATTATCTCCCAGAAGACACAGCCTCTGAACTCGAAGATGACGGGTATGCACATCAGTATCAGCAGTGCGGTATTGAGGAAGGTCTTCAGCGCGGAAAAGCGGAAGGGCACATAGTATCTTGCATCTATCATGCGAATGCAGTAGCATAGCAGATAGCTGAGGAAGGTCGCAAATGCTGCGCCCTGTATGCCCCACGGCGGTATGAGCCCGAAATTGAGGACGATATTTGCGATAACAACCGCAAGTATGGTGTAAAATGCGTTCTTTGTGTGCTTTGTGGCTGTATAAATCCCCATAAGGAAGAGATTCAGGCAGGTGAATACAGCTGCGGCAATGAGCAGGGGAGTGTATGTATAGGCTATCCTGTAGGAGGGATAGGTGCTGTAGTTTATGAGAATGGCTGATATCGGCTTTATAAATAGTATAAGCCCTGCCGAGCCCATAAAGAGCACGGATTCATATGCCTCATATACTTTTGAGTAGAAGCGGTCGCGGTCTTTTGAGTCGTTCTCCATTATCGCGGATAAGTTCCACGCCTGCATGAATATTGTGGAGAGCATTGATATAAGATTGGGTATTTTGGTCGCGGCAACGTATATGCCTGCTGCGTCCTCGCCGAGTATAGCGTGTTCACTGTGCATATTTCCAATGAATATCTGATCGGAGAATCCTGTGAATGTCCACATGAGCGTGGTGGGTATCAGGGGGAGTGTGAAGCGTATCATGCTGCGTCCGAGCTCGTTGCTGAAGGCTTTTCTGCTGACGAATCGGCGAAGTCTTGCAGCTATGAACAGGAAGAGCGTTGAGCAGGCATCGGAGAGTATCATGGATATCATGAAGCCCTGTACTCCCATATCCAGCTTTGAAATGAATATGACATTGAATATGAACAGGGTCATGGTGGCGAGAATGCCGTCAAGGGAAAACAGCGTGACCATGTTCCTTGCACGGACGAACTGCGAGCACAGTGCCCTTGCCGCCGAGGTGCAGACGTATATGAAAAGAAGCACGGTATAGCCTGTTATGGGGCGCAGTATGGGTATGAGGTGCAGGAAAGGCACAACAGGCAGCAGCAGTGCAAGACCGCATAGGGTGAAAGCTCCTGCTGTGGTGAATATCTCCTTTTTGTCATATTTGTTGTCAAGACCATAGCGCACTACAGCTTCTGTAAGTGAAAAGGTGAAAACGGGAAGCAGGAACAGCACGAGGGTCTCAAGAAGGTTCTTGGCGTAAAGCCCCGAAGGGCTTATATGTTTTGTGTATAGGTTATTCAGAAACAGTGAAAAGAACTTGGCTCCAAAGCTGCCGACAGAGAATATCACTGTGTTGAATGCCAGTTTTTTGTACTTATTCATATATTTCCTCCTATTGATATGCTACTATTATATCACAAATATTTATTTTTGTCATCTTTTTTCGGGAAATACGCAATTTATATTTGACATATTTCTTCATATATGTTACAATAATGAGCGATAGTGCTTTTATTGCACGTTACTTATTGATAAAGACAAAAATATTTCCGAGGAGATTGGGGATGTATGAACACTAAACCTATTCTTATTGTAATGCTGACACAGAATGACAGGACCGTAATGAATGCAAAGGAGGTCTTTGAGGAGTGTAAGGACTCAAAGGCTGAATACTTCGGATTCAAGGAAGAACCGCTCCCCCTTGATGAAATGAAGGAGCTTTTTGCCTATATGAAGAAATGCGGCAAGAAGACTGCTCTTGAGGTCGTGGCATACAGCGAACAGGAAGGCATTGCAGGCGCAAAAACAGCTGTAGAGTGCGGTTGTGATATCCTTATGGGAACGATGTATTATGATTCTGTAAACGAGATATGCAAGGCAAACGGTATGAAGTATATGCCATATGTGGGCGAGATCACCGAGCGTCCGTCAGTGCTTGACGGCACCATCGACGGCATGATCGCCGAAGCTGAGAGATGTCTCGAAAAGGGCGTGGACGGCTTTGACCTGCTGGGCTACAGGTATACAGGCGATGCCGTAGAGCTCAACAGACGCTTTTCCGCGGAGGTGAAAGCTCCCGTGTGTATCGCAGGAAGCGTTGACAGCTTCAAGCGTCTTGACGAGCTGAAAGAGGCTTCACCATGGGCTTTCACCATTGGCAGCGCGTTTTTCGACAAGCGTTTCGGCGAAGGCTTCCGTGAGCAGATAGATGCGGTCTGTGATTATATGAACAAATGAGAAGATTGAGAGATTATTATCCCTGCGGCTATGCGGAGAGCGTATTCGCCATAGATTACAGAAAGCTCTATGACAAGGGCTTCCGCGGTGTCATTTTTGATATAGACAATACCCTTGTTCACCACGGCGACGATTCTACTCCCGAGGTGGACGAGCTCTTCGTGAAGATACACGATGCAGGATTAAAGACGCTCCTGCTGACAAATAATGATGACGAGCGCGTTCAGCGGTTTATCAGGAATATCGAAACGGACTACATATGTGATGCCGAAAAGCCCGAAACATCGGGCTATATCATGGCAGTCGAGCAAATGGGCATAGAGCGTTCGCAGGCAGTGGTCATAGGCGACCAGATATTTACCGATATCCTTGGTGCAAATATGAGCGGCATCAAGGGGATACTTGTAAAGTTCATAAAGCTCCCCGAGGAGAAATGGATAGGCAAAAGGCGTTATCTCGAAAAGCTCATACTGTGGCTGTGGAGGCACAGCAGCTGCCCCGATAATATCAACGACATATACTTACAGGAGAGATGAAAATGCTTTGGAACAAGGATAAGCTATTCTGCGATATAAACCCTACCTGCTATGCAATATCCGAACAGAAGGAGATATGCAGGCGGCATATCAAGGACTTTTTAAGCAAGGAAAAGTTTGCCGTAACACACAGCAGCAAGAAGCTGCCGAATGTGGTGTCTGAGCAGAGTTCTCACCTCATAAAGCGCGGCAAGGGCGTGGATATAAGACTTCAGGAGAACAAGGCTGTGAATATCAGACTTGCCTGCAAGAAGCTCAACGGACTTATTATCCGTCCGAATGAGGTGTTCTCGTTCTGGAGGACCGTGGGCAAGACCACTAAGCGCCGCGGCTACAAGGACGGCAGAGTTATCATAGGCGACAGGCTTCAGCCTGGCATCGGCGGCGGTCTTTGCAACCTCAGCAATACCCTTCACAGACTTATACTCCACAGTCCGCTGGAGGTAACAGAATTTCACAGCCATTCGGACGCACTTGCTCCCGATGAGGGCGAAAGAGTGCCGTTCAGCTCGGGCACTTCCGTAAGCTATAACTACATAGACTACAGATTCAGGAACAATACCGACCAGAATGTGCAGCTCCTGCTCTGGTGCGATGACGATAATCTCTACGGGGAGCTCCGCAGCGAAAAGGAGTTCCCGCAGCGCTTTGAGCTCGAGGAAGAGGGACACTGCTTCCGCAAGGAAGGCGAAAAGTATTACCGTGTGTCCAAGATATACAAGAAGTCTATAGACAAGAAGAGCGGCAAGGTGGTAGACCGAAAGCTCGTGCTTGACAATCATTCCGAGGTAATGTTTGATTACGACCTTATCCCGAAGGAACTGATAAAGACGTAAAGGAATATATTCGCACATAAATTCAGCCCCGAAGCGATCGCAAAGATCGTTTCGGGGCATTGTGTTTTTAGAGTTGAACATTATCAGTGAGCTTTTTGTATACCGTCCTGCGCATTGTGATAAAGCAGGCAAGTCCGCCGAGGGTATTTGAAACAGGCTCTGCGATGAAAACACCGTTTACTCCGAAACCAAGCCGCGGCAGCAGGAGCGTCAGCGGTATAAC
>CACZEJ010000123.1 GCA_902780115.1 Ruminococcus flavefaciens
CCTGCCCGCACTGCGGCGCTCATATAGATATCAACCACACAACTGTATGTGAATACTGTGATTCTGTCCTCACAACAGATACCTTTGACTGGGTAGTAAACAACATCAAGGGCATATCACAGCAAACCCACAGAGGTCGTTAAGAAGCATTTATGAAAAATAAATTAAAACTTATATCCGTTATATTTCTGATACTTTCCCTGCTCGTTATACCTGTGTGTACACACGCTGACTTCGGTGACTTCGCAGGTGATTCCGATTACGGCAGCGACGACAGCTGGGATAGCGGCGGCAGCTGGGACAGCGGCGGCAGCAGCTGGGACGATGATGACGACGATGACTACCGCAGCAGCCGAAGGAAAAGCCGCCAGAAAGAACCCGATGACGGCATTCTTACCGAAGACGAAAAACTTGAAGGAAGAGTTATAATGGCTGTTGGGATATCAATATTCTCTGCTATAATAATCGGTATCATCTGGTCCATCATAACAAGTATAATACGCAAAAAGAACCCGCATTTCTTAAAGCATGACCCAAACAAGACGATCGTGATAAATACAGGTTCCGAACCGCTGCGGAAAATGACCGAATACGACGAGATCGACCCGACCTTCTCCTCCGCAGAGCTCCAGAAAAAGATCGCCGAACTCTACGTCCGCTTCCAGCACAGCTGGCAGGCTAAGGATATCTCCGACCTGCGACCCTTCCTGACAGATGCTTACTACGCTCAGATGGACAGACAGCTCGACAACTACCGCAATAACCACCAGACCAACTGCATCGAGGAGATAGAAGTAATAGGCGTTCAGATGAAGGGCTGGCGCAAGGACGGTCACAACATCGAAATGGTCGCTAAACTCGATACAAAGATAGTTGACTACGTTATTGATGACAATACAGGCGAGATAGTTCGCGGCAGAAAGGATCAGTACAAGCTCATGAAGTATGAATGGACTCTCAGGAGCGATCCTGCTATAAGAGCTTCACGCCCGTCAGAAGGTACTATATCCAAAAAGTGTCCTAACTGCGGCGCAGAGCTTGTCATCAACCATTCGGGAACTTGTCCGTACTGCGGCTCATTAGTTACATCAGACAGCTTCGACTGGGCAGTCTGCAATATCAAGGGTATAGCTCAGCGCACAAGAGATAAATAAGACAACGAGCTTCCGATGCTTCGGAAGCTCTGTTATTTAGGCTACAGGGAGAAAAATGGAAAAAGATCTGCTTATATGCGACGATTCTGCCAGCCTTGGCAGACTTCTTGTCCGTCGCTTCATAAACCTCGGAATACGTTCCGAATGCTGCCGAAGCTCGCTGAATCAAATACAGAAGCTCACTTCAGCTTCCGTATACCACGGCATTCTGCTGTTCGCATTTCAGCCTGACGAGCGACTTTTCAGCTTCATAAAAAAGGCAAAACAAAACGGTACTGCCGTCTTTGCCTGCCTTTACACATCATCTGCATCTGTTCACGAAAGCTTCCGCAAAGCAGGAGTTGTACGCTGTTTTACCATGCCATGCTCTGTAAGTGAATTATGCCGCTCGGTAATGCTTCGGATCAATGCCTCCGAGGAGCTTCTTACTCAGATCGAGATAGTGCTCGAAGAAGCAGGCTTTCCGCCAAAGCTCAGCGGCTTCTATTACCTTGCAAAGGCTTGCGAGCTGTGTATGAACTCCCCCGAAAGGCTCTGGGGAGGCTTGATAGGGATCTACAACGAGATCGCCGAGAACTATTCAACAAAGCCTTCTCTCGTGGAACGCTCAATGCGTAACCTCGGCGCTCATATATGCCAAACAGATACCCTTTCTCAGATCACGGACGGCAGACTGACCGAAAAACCTACCAATACCGAAATGATATGCGCCGTCTGTGATATGTTCACTCGCCTGTAATAAGCAGTGATACGCAGATTATTGAAATAAATATGCAGTATCATAACATTATATTCAAAATTTCGTTATTTTTGATTGACTTTTTCACCGATTTGAGTTATAATTAATTTAATATACTACACGCTGACTATTATATACCCCCCTAACTGTAATATACGTCTTTCAGCGTTAGGTCAGGCTGTCACATCAGACACGCTAATTATCGCACTGTATGTAGGAACAGCAACAATGTTTGATACGGAAGGAAGGTATTAACTATGGCTAATGAAAAAAATCCAAAGGTACTTATAGTTGACGATGACAAGAACATTTGCGATCTTCTCAGACTCTATCTTGAAAAAGATGGCTACAGCGTACTTCTGTGCCATGACGGTGACGATGCTGTTGTTAAGTTCAAAGCTCTCAGCCCTGATATGGTGCTTCTTGATATTATGCTGCCGGGTAAAGACGGCTGGCAGGTATGCCGTGAAATAAGAAAGATATCCAATGTCCCGATCATTATGATAACCGCTAAGGGCGAAACTATTGATAAGGTCATCGGTCTCGAACTCGGTGCTGACGACTATATCGTAAAGCCCTTCGACGCAAAGGAAGTTATTGCTCGTATCAACGCAGTTACGCGCCGTGTCGGAACAGGTATGGCTGAGCCCGAATCAAAGGAAGTCCATTACGATAAGCTCTCTGTCAATATGGACAGCTATGAGCTCAAGGTAAACGGCAAAAATATTGATACTCCGCCAAAGGAGCTTGAACTTCTCTATTATCTTGCCTCCAATCCCAACAGAGTATATACCCGCGACCAGCTTCTCGACGAAGTATGGGGCTTTGAGTATTACGGCGATTCAAGAACTATCGACGTACATATCAAGCGTCTTCGTGAAAAGCTCGAGGGTGTTTCCGATAAGTGGACCCTCAAAACAGTATGGGGCGTGGGATATAAATTCGAGGCTGAAGAAGAAGAATAAATTCTCAGTAACTTAAAAAATCATCAAGGGGACGCTCTGTCCCCTTATTTTGTACAGAGGTGATCTGACTTGAAAAATAAAAAAAGCTCATACGACAAGCTTTTCCTTTTTCTGGTTTTCATTATTCTCTCAATAAATATACTTCTCGGCGTTGTACTCATCACTATCAGTTCAACGGTATACAAATCCAACAAGCTCAGCGAGTTACAGTCTATCGGCGATTTGTTCATAAACTGTGTGAAAAAGGATTACTCTGCCACTATGGACACACGCTCAACTGCGACAAAAAATCTGCATGAGGAGTTTTCACGCAAGTACCGCCTGATGATATACCTCTATGACGAAAGCGGCAACTGTGTGCTCTCTGATGCTGATTATAAAGAGAATCCAAAAAAGGTTGTAAAAAACAGCGACAAGATGACTGCCGCCGAGCTGGAAAAGCTCAGCAGCAACGACTATCTTGCCCTCGAAACAAAGAATATCTCCGCCAATGAGCCGTATATGCTCTATGGTACCTGCTTTTTCCTGAAAGGCGAAAACGACGTTGTTCCCACACGTATGTTTGCAAAGATATACTGCAAGTCCGACGGTATAAATACCTTCTCTGTGAAAATAGCGCTGTTCTACACTCTCTTCTGTATGCTCAGCTTTGCCGCACAGTTCTTCCTGATAAAGTACAGGCTGAACAAGCTCTCGGATTATGAGAACGAATTCAGGCGCATCACCGAACAGTTCGCAAAACGCGACTTCTCGGAAAATATCCCGACAAATGTTCCGTATACAACTCCCGAGATCGCCGATTACGTAAATACCGTAGCGGCTGATGTTGCTAAGAGCGAGGAGACCAGCAAAACATTCATAGCCAATGTCTCTCATGAGCTGAGAACTCCAATAACCACTATAGGCGGCTTCGTAGACGGTATCCTCGACGGAACTGTCCCCAAATCACGCCAGAACGAATACCTTGTACTTGTTTCCAAAGAGATAAAGCGCCTTCGTATCCTCATATCGTCAATGCTCAATATGTCGCGCTTTGAGACAGGTACTCTCAGACCTAATTTCCGCGACGTTAACCTCACCGAGATAGTTATACAGACCGTTCTCATGTTCGAGAAAAAGATCGAGGATAAAAACCTCGAGGTCGAAGGTCTCGGAAGCGAACGCATGACTGCCGAGGTCGATGCCGACCTCATTCAGCAGGTCATCTACAACCTTGTCGAAAATGCGGTAAAGTTCATAAATACAGGCGGTACGCTCTCTTTCAGATTTGAGCGTTCTATCACAGGTACCTGCACCATTGGCATCAAGAACACAGGTGAAGGTCTGAAAAATGATGAGATAACACAGGTTTTCGACCGCTTCTATAAGACGGATTCTTCACGCGGCAAGGACACAACGGGTCTTGGACTCGGTCTTGCAATATCACGTAAGATAGTTCATCTCCACCACGGACATATCGTCGTTAAAAGCGTTTACGGAGAATATACGGAGTTTCTCATTCAGATACCCGAGAAACAGCCGAAAAAGAAAGGATAAACAATGGACGAAAGAGATAATTACCAGCAGGGAATGCCTGATACCTCTCAGCAGCCCCGCGAAAACGCTCCCGACAGCAGCAGCTCGGAGAACACCTCTGCTCCACAGCAAAGTGCCTCCGTTCAGCAGGGAAGCTTTTACGGGCAGCAATACAACAGCGCTCCTCAGCGCCCGAATAACTACGGTCAGCCACAGAACTCGGCTTACGACCAGCCGCGCAGACCCGTATACGATAAATTCATGTACGAGCCTATAGGCTTTGAGGGAATGAATGAACAGCATTATCATTCAGAAGAAACTATTAAAAAACGCCGTCCCAAAGGCGAATCCGCAACATTGATACTGTTTGTCATACTTATAATTATCTCATTATTTCTTGCAGTTTTCGGTATAATCCACGATATCACCAAAAGCGATGAGCTCGTAAAAATGATCGGCTCACCAAAACAGGTAGTGCTCTACAAGGAATCAAAGCCAAAGGGCGCGACCGACCTCGAGAACTTCAAGGACGAAAACGGGAAGTACACTCCTGAGGGCGCAGCAGCCCTTGTACGCCCTTCGATCGTAAAGATATATACCTATGCCGACTATATGTCGTACAGCGCTAAAAAGGTCGTAGGAACAGGCTCAGGCATCGTTCTCAACGAAGACGGCTACATTGTCACAAACGCTCATGTTCTCGAAGCTTCGGGCTACCACAAAGTCGAGACTGTTGACGGCGATTTCTACGACGCAAAGATCGTCGGCAGAGATGTAAAGACCGATATCGCTGTCATAAAGGTTGATGCCAAGGGGCTCTCCCCTGCTACTCTCGGCGATTCGGACGAGGCTATGGTCGGTGAGCAGGTCATCGCTATCGGCAACCCTGCAAACCTTTCCAGCACTGTTACCGACGGTATCGTTTCAGCTG
>CACZEJ010000124.1 GCA_902780115.1 Ruminococcus flavefaciens
CAGCTCCTTGATGAAGGGGTAGGCATTCTCCGATATACCGTCGGAGAACATGATGACTATATCCCCTGCTTCAAACTCGCACACCCTCGTAAATATCTCCGAGCGTTCATAGATGCCTATGGGAAAAGTCGGAGCAGTTATCTTCATCACACCGCCCCTGTGCCTGATAAGTGTCGCCGCAGCTCCTGATTTCACCACTGTGAGTACGCACTCGTCAAGGTCGATGCGAAGTACATCAAGCGTTGCAAAGCTCTCCTCACACGATTTCGTGACCATTATGGAATTGATGAGCTTTATGGCAGACTCAAAATTGACTCCGCTCGCTGTGAGCCTCTTGAAAAGTCCTACCACCATATGTGATTCCGCGGAAGCATTCCTGCCTGTTCCCATACCGTCCGAAAGGACAACATAGCCTATGCCTGCTCCGTCGGTGAACGCAGTGTGGGTGTCTCCGTTTGCCGATTCATTCTCTGCACATGAGGAGGCTGCATACACCTCCATGCTGTAGGCAGGCTTCTCGAAAACACGTATCCTCACCTCATTTCCGGAGCGTACAAACTCGGTGCAGTCCAGCTGCAAATGGAGCTCATCGGCGATAAGGTCACATATGCGTCTGCTGCTTTCGGGAGCATTATCCGCCGAAAAATACACCTCCGCAAGAAGTCGGTCACGGGCGTTGTAATATGCGATAACGGCAGTCGGCTCTATACCGAACTTGCAAAGCTTGGCACGTATGCTCCTGCTCACTGTCTCGGAGCAGCGAACATCAAGACGTTCACCTGCTGCACGGATAAGCTCCTCAGTGATCTTCATCTGCTCGTGAAGCAGACTGCGGCTTTCCGAAAAGCGCATCTCCATTAACTTCGCAGCAGCTTTTTCGTGTGAACTCCTGTTGAAAGCATCAAGCAGCTCGTCCTTGTGCAGACAGTCAGAAAGCTCAGAAGGAAAGCTTTCCCTTGAAAATTCACACATCTCCGAAAGCTTTGAAAAGCCGCGGTACGTATTGCCTCTGTCTGATTTCCAGCAGAAGGGGCGGCGGTAACACATGGAACATACCGCTTCGGAATTTTCAGCTATCTCACGGTCATTGTCACTGCCGTCTGCAAGTATATCCGAAATGCGTTCGGATTCGCATCTCAGTTCCCTGAAGGTATCCGACAAAAAGCTCATACGTGTATTTATCACATCAGGGAAAGCAGCAGCAGGCTCTGTGCTCATACTGATCCATTTGTCCGAAAAGCGTCCCGATACAGGAATAAATATAAGAGCTGCACATATAACGTTCATGATACTTTCAGCGCTGTTTACCGACAGTCCCGTAAATACAGTCATTACAAAGTATATCACAGTAAACAGTACTGCCGAGGTCTGGGGACGCTGTTTGTTGAAAAATCCCGCAAGCAAGCCTGCAACAGGCAGAAGAACTATTTCCGTGCCTGCTGATGAAGACGAAAGAAATGCTCCGCCGACTGTCAGAGCGCCGCATAGAACACCTCCCGTCTGACCATAGAAATACGAAGCGGTAAGAGTTGCCGCAGCTCCCACGATAACTCCGAGATCCAGTACAGGGAGCTTTACGGCGCACAGAGAAGCTATCGTCACGATATACACAACAGCGCACGAAAAGCCTCCTTTCCCCGAAATGTCTGCAACACGCTTCTTCCTTAGTCCGTACAGGACTATGGCAGCTGAATATGCAGTAAAGCCTGCGATACCGCCGTAAAAGAGGTAAAACAACAGTTTATATGGCAGCTCACCGATAACAGCCGAAACAGCTGCTCCTGACACAAAAACGCTTATACCTGTGTTTATACCGTTCAGTTTCGGCTCGCTTCGGGGTTCGAGGAACATTTTTATTATGATCATCAGCGCCAGTGCAGACAGCTTAACGATGTTTTTCCCGACTGTGCCGCTGATGATGCTATGTACGAAGCTGCCTGTAAAAACTGCAGCAGCCGACGGCAGGCTGACCGCACCTGCTGCGGAGATATCCGCAAACGTGGACACTCCGCCGACCTCTGTTCCCGAAAGCAGATAGCCTGCCGCAGTACATACCGCAAAGCACAGCACATCTTCTGCATATTTCCAGTCTTTTATTCTTTTTATATCGAACACGACATATCACCTCACAAAAAATTACAATCAATTATAGCACAGATATGCCGCGTGAAATGTCACAGTCCGCCGTCGCAAGCCGTCACAATGAGCGATATTTTGCAGAAAAAGAAAAAAGCTGCGCGTTTGCACAGCTTTTCGTTCATCTTCCGTCTGCCATATAAAGCAGAGAATTGCATATAGCTGCGGCAACATTGCTGCCGCCTTTCCGACCTCTTGCAACGATACAAGGTATGCCGCTCTCGATTATCATTTCCTTCGACTGGACAACATTTACAAAGCCCACAGGCACACCTATGACCAGCTTCGGAACAAAGATCCCTGATTTGATATGCTCGCAAAGACGTACAAGAGCAGTAGGAGCATTTCCCACAGCATATATGACAGGCTTTTCCAGTCCTGCCGCCTTATCCACGGATGCTGATGCCCGTGTCGTTCCCTTTTCGGCAGCCTCGGCTGCAACGTCGCTGTCCGCCATATAGCATTCCACCGTACAGCCGTGCCGTGCAAGTGCAGCCTTGTTCACGCCTGACTTCGCCATATTCGTGTCGGTAACTATGACTGCGCCGTTATGTATAGTTTCAAGAGCCGTTTTTACAGCCCCGTCGGAAAAGAAAAGATTGTCGTAATAATCAAAATCCGCAGTCGTGTGTATAGCTCTCATGACGATAGGTCTTATATCCTCAGGAAGCTTTCTGTCTCCGAGCTCAGCCTCGATAAGCTCAAAACTCCGCCTTTCAATATCCTTTGGCAGAACGTATTCAAGTTCCATTACAGTCCCTCCCTGACGATCTTGTAAAGCAGTTCCATATCAATACTTTTCCGCACACCGTCGGCAAGTATATCGAACTGCGAGTCTTTGTATGCATTACGGTCAATGACCCCGCCGCGGTATTTCACACCTTTCCGCTCATACAGCGTTTTCACTATGCGCTCAGAGACCTGCGGACTGTCAAAAATTCCGTGGATATAGCAGCCGTAAACATTGCCGCTGTATTCGCCGCCGCAGTCCAGAAGCTGCTTTCCGCGGCTCTCAGTACTGCCCATATGTATCTCATAGCCGCTGAACTCCGCACCGCTGAGACAGCTGAAAACTCCGCCGATATCGCCGAAGCTTCCATTGGTACGTGTCTGGGTCTTTTCATGACCGAAAACAGTACGGCAGTCAAGAAGTCCCATACCACTGATGCTTCCGCCGCACTCGCTGCAAAGCGGATCGGATATATTCTCTCCCAGCATCTGATAGCCGCCGCAGATGCCGAAGACAGGAGTATCCTTTGCTGCAAGCCGCTTTACAGCTGCTTCTATGCCGCTCTCCCGCAGCCATTTCATATCCGCGATAGTACTCTTTGTACCTGGGATAATGACCATATCGGGTATGCCGAGGTCTTCATACTTTGTGACATACCTCACAGAAACGCCTTCGTACTGCGAAAACACATCAAAGTCCGTAAAATTCGATATCTTAGGCAGCCGTATCACAGCAATATCAATTATGCCTGCATTTTTCCCGTCAAGCTTTGCGGACAGGCTGTCCTCGTCCTCAATGTCGCATTTCAGGAAGGGAACAACTCCGAGAACAGGCTTGCCGCCGCGCTTTTCAAGGATATCCTTTCCGCTTCCGAAGAGCGAGATGTCGCCGCGGAATTTGTTCACCACAAGTCCTCTGACCATATCAAGCTCATTTGACTCGAGGAGGCTCAGTGTTCCGAGAAGCTGTGCAAAAACGCCGCCTCTGTCGATATCTCCCACGAGAAGTACAGGAGCTTTTGCAAGCTCCGCCATACCCATATTCACTATATCGTCCGATTTCAGATTCAGCTCCACGGGACTTCCTGCACCCTCGATAACGATGATATCATGTGCTGCCGAAAGCTTTTCATATGAATCCATGATCTGCGGTACAAGCTCCCGTTTACGCCTGAAATACTCCGCTGCGGTCATATTGCCGACAGCTCTGCCGTTGACTATGACCTGAGAGCCAACATCGGTGGTAGGCTTCAGGAGTACGGGATTCATGAGCACTGACGGCTCGATGCCTGCCGCCTCAGCCTGCATCGCCTGAGCTCTGCCTATCTCGCAGCCGTCAGCGGTTATGTAGGAGTTGAGAGCCATATTCTGAGACTTGAAGGGAGCACACGAATAGCCGTCCTTACTGAATATACGGCAAAGTGCAGCAGCAAAAAAGCTCTTTCCCGAGTTTGACATCGTTCCCTGTATCATTATCGCTTTAGCCATTCATTATCCTCCTTACTGCGTTTATGAGCTGCTGATCTTCTTCATGTGTGCGGACTGCGATGCGGAAAAAGCTCTCATCAAGGCCGCTGTAATCCGCACAGCTGCGGACAAGGATACCCTCCCGCAAAAGCAGCTCTCCCAGTTTAGGGTCGCCGCGAAACAGCAGATAATTGGCTGATGACGGGAGCACTTCTAAACCGCATTCAGAAAGCTCCGACGCAAGAAAAGCTCTCTCGGCAGATATATATCCCACAGTTTTTATCACGTAATCATTCTCATCAAGTGCTGCGATACCTGCTGCCTGTGCAGGAGCAGAAACGCTCCAGTACTGCCCCGAAGCGGATATCAGGGAAGCAGTGTCGGAGCTGCCGCAGACCGCATATCCGAGCCTCAGACCTGCCATTGCAAAAAGCTTTGTGAATGAGCGCAGCACTATGACTTTAGGCGAAAGAATACCTGTCGCAGTTAGCTCACAGGCATTTTCAGCGAAGCCGATAAAGCTCTCGTCGCATACAAGATATGCACTGTATTTTTCACAGGCATCAACGATTTTTTCCAGCAGCTCTCTCCCGATAACAGTTCCCGTGGGATTGTTCGGCGATGCGATAAATACCATGTCATTTCCCTCGATATCAGCGAGCAGGCTCTCCGTGACCGCAAAGCCGTTTTCGGCATAAAGCTGATGTTCATATACCTCACACCCGTGTTCCGCAAGAGCTTTTCCGTACTCGGAAAAGGAGGGCGTACAGACCAGTGCGCGGCGCGGTCTGAGAGCTGACACAGCACGGTAAATAAGGTCATCGGCACCGTTTCCGCAGACTATATTTTTCGCACTCACACCAAGCCTTTCACTCAGCTTTACGCGGAGCTCCCTGCACTCATGGTCGGGA
>CACZEJ010000125.1 GCA_902780115.1 Ruminococcus flavefaciens
CAGCATAGAATATCTTTGAGCTTATATCGAACATGATGCCGCCGTCTGCGTCACAGCTTGTTTCGAGCTCCTTAACTCCCTCCTCGTCGAGATAGAGGATTCGTGTGACAGAGTCATTGAGCATACCTGTTGAGATGACCACTTCAGGGATACCGTTGAGGTCAAGGTCAACGAGCTCAAAGGCAGCTTCTATAAAGTCATTTGTCTCCATTACTGCCTCTATGCGCTCTTTAAAGAGCTGCTTCTGCTGATCGGTGAGTACCTGATCCCAGGCTTCACTGTAATGGACTGCGTAGTCTATAGATCCGTCGCCGAAGGAATACTTCCTGCCTGTTTTGAATGAATCCGCATCTCTGTAGGGCTGGAGTATTTCCTCGAATTTGACCAGAGTAACATTTTCGTTATTTACTTCATACTGTATGGTGACTCCTGCGGAGGCGCTGTTCGCATTGGTGTAAAAGCTTACAGCGGAATTGAAGGTGCCTTCCTCGTATACAAGGCATTCGCCTATGTTGAAGCCGTCACCCTCGTATGAGTAGCCGATAGCGTTCATTGACGGGATAAAATCGAATGTGCCGTAAGAACCCGTGATGCCGATCTGATCCAGACCGCCGTTGAACAGCCTGTATATCTCGCACTGAGCGGATACATCATCAGACGGGGAAATAATGAGTTCGGGGATATCATCACCTGTAAGGTCGATGATATCGAATCTTGATGTATCATTGAAGCTCTCTGAGCTTTTGAATTCCTTGAGCTTTTTCTCGTAAGCTTCCTGCCAGTCAAGCTTTATGTCCTGAGGAGCTGCTTTGGTATCGAGCAGACTGACTTCCACAGGCTCAGCCTTCTGTGTTTTTTCGCAGCCTGCAAAAGAGGAGCATACTGCTGCAAAAAGGATAACTGATATTGCTTTCTTTAATATCACTTTGATTGCCTCCTGAAAATGTATACAATAATTGTACCACTTTTGACGAACTCTGTCAATTAATATATTATTACAAGTTTTATGCAAATAAGACTGAAAAATATACACATTTCAAAGGCTTTTACGGTCGGGGATCATACTTTCAGTTCCCAGTAATACTTCCTGTTGGCAGCGGGAAAATCCGAGAGTACACCGTGTTCGGGGTCGTAGAATGTGCCTTCGCAGTAGAGTGACCAGTGCCAGCAGCGCGGAGTTTCGAGACTGAGCAGACAGAGCGGCGGCAGCTCCTCTCTGCTTGTTGCCTGTACACGGGTATCCGATATAAATACCCCGTGTTCTCGGAAGGTGCGCTTCATTTCCTTCAGGTCGGTCTCACGGTCATTGCCGAGGAAGCTGCATATATACTCGGGAGTTTTGCCCAGCACCATTGCGAGCACAGCCTGTCCGCACTGTAGGTCGGTAGGCTCGTGGATATATTCGATATTCATTGTATCACCTCATAAATATTTTACCATATTTAAGAAATGGTGTAAAGATGCTTTTTATGGTAAAAAATCCACCTATAAGTTGAAAATGGGGGTTGTATTTGGGCGGATCCTACGTTATAATACCAGTATAGGGGGGTAAAAAATCAAACAAGTGAACGGATAATATATATAATTTGCACATAAAGTGTCTGTCCGTTTGCTTTATAAAGGAGGAATACTTATGATGGATCACTTGATCAAACGAGCAGTGGGTATGGCAGCGGCTTTAAGTGTCGTTTTGCAGCCGTCTGTACGGCTGACACCGAGCCGTTTTACCGCAGATGCAGCATTTGTTTACTCAAATGCAAATGTTGCAAATCAGGGCAGTGCTGATGGAAAAGCCGTAATAAAGGGCGCAAATGCTTCTGTAGTCTACGATAGTGCGCTGAAGTCGAATGTGCTTGACCTGCATGGTGACAGCTTCGGCAGCGGCTGGCTGCAACTGCCTTCCGATATGTTCGGCAAAGAATGTGACAATGGTTTCAGTTTTTCATTTAAGTTCAAACTTGACAGCGATGCGGAAAATTACACGCGATTATTCCAGTTTTCACCTGTACCGTTCGGGGCAGGAGCGGCTCCGAGCTATTCCTCGCCTGATATATCCCTGGATCTGAAGGATAAGAAGGCTTACCGAACAAGTATATTCGTAGGCAAGGGGACAACTACGGAAAATGATGACAAGCACAGGGCTATATTTGACCTGAATACAGCTCCCGACAGCGGAAAGTGGCATGAATTCACAGCCGTTTATTCATCGGTCGGAGCTCGTTTCTATATGGATAAGCAGCTCCTGTCAACAGGCGATGCGGATACGCTTTCAGATACTATGAAAAGTCTGTTCGGGGAAGGTGTCCTGCCGTCGTATGTCTATAATTCCATAGGTCATTCGGTATACTCCGACAATGACGTAAGAGCTTGCGTAGATGATGTTATGATGTACGGGTATGCACTCAGTGCATCTCAGGTGACTGAGCTTCCCGATGATGCTCTTTACAGATATACATTCGAGCCCGATACCGTTACCGAGGGCGAGGCTGTTCCCGAGGAGGAGACTAATACGGCTCATGACGGTACTCTGCTTACGAGTATCCCCGAGTATGAAACTGTGTCTCCCGACGGAACTCTCATCACAAAGTTCTGGAAGGACGCTCGCGGAAGCTATTACTATTCCGTACATAAGCTCAGCGGAGGTGCTATGAGTATGGTGATCCAGCCTTCAAAGCTGGGACTTGTTACCACTACGGAGGATCTGTCATCGGGCTTTTCACAGACAGCTCCTGCGGCTGTCACAGTTGAGCATGACGAGAGCTACTCCATGCCCTACGGCAAGCACAGCACTATCCGCGATAATTATAAAGAGATATCGTTCCCGCTCAAAAAGGAAAGTTCAACTCTCACGGTCTATTTCCGTGTCTATGACGACGGTATGGGATTCAGGTATGCGCTGGATCACGGTGCAACGATAAAGGAGGAAACAAGTCAGGTCATGTTCCCTGCAAAGAGCAAGTTCTGGGGCAACTGGCCTAATGCTACATATGAATGGGATATGGTGGAGCTGCCCAAGGACAGGGCAAACGAGACCAATGCCACCTATTCATGCCCGTATACAGGCGTTATCAATGATAAATTCTGGGTAACGGTCACAGAAGCGGGAGTTTTCAACGACGATAATCCCTACTGCGCAGGTTCGTTGCAGTTTGTTGGCGACTATCACAGCCTTCGCTTCAAGGGCGGTGTGAAGGTAAGCTCTATCACAATGAAGAGTGCATTCAAGACTCCGTGGCGAGCTGTAGTTATCGGCGATTCCCTCGATCAGATGTCCTCCAGCGACCTTATACTCAACCTCAATCCCCCCTCTGTTATCGAGGATACAAGCTGGATAAAGCCCGGAAAGACTGCATGGTCATGGTGGAGCAGCGGCGGCGATTCGCCTGTTGAGTACCACACCCAGAAGGACTATATCGACTTTGCAGCAGATAACGGTTGGGACTTCGTATGTCTTGATTTCGGCTGGGCGCTCTGGGACGACAGTGCCGCAAAGGTCAAGGAGCTTTGCGACTATGCTTCGGCTAAGGGCATAGGTATATATCTCTGGTATGGCGTAAACAACAAGGGTCACTCGGGATATAAGGACAGTCAGGGCAATCCTGCATACCCGTATTATTCGCTCCTTGACGAGGCAACTATAGTCCGTGAATTCGAGCGCATAAGAGGTCTCGGAGTCAGCGGTGTCAAGGTCGATTATTACGAAAGCGATACTCAGGAGACAATGAAGCAGATGAACCTCTGTGCGAAGATCGCAGCAGAAAATCATCTCATGGTGCTTTTCCACGGCTGTACGATACCGCGCGGTGAGAGCAGGACATACCCGAATATCGTGTCTTTTGAAGCTATAAACGGAAGCGAGTACTATAAGTGGTTTGAAAGCCCTGCACTTGCGAACCGCGTTTCCTACACGTTCACAAGATGCGTTGCTGGCTCGGCAGACTTTACTCCTACAGGCATACCGATATACGGCATAAAGGCTACAGCAGGCTTTGCTCTTGCAGATGTTGTTACTATAGAATCAGGCATACAGCATTTTGCACACTCGGTATACACCTATCAGGGCAACAAGGCTCTGCCATTCCTCAATGACGTACCTGTAGCATGGGACGATATGAAGGTGCTTGACGGCTATCCGATGCAGTTCAATGTTACCGCAAGAAGAAGCGGAAGCAGCTGGTATGTGGGAGCTTCGACAATAAGCGCAAGAACAGTGAACATTAAGCTTTCAGAACTTATCAGTGACGACGGAACATATACCGCTTATATCTTCGGAGACAACAAGGACGGCAGCGAGATAGAGGTAACAGTTCTTGAAGACCTTACAAAGGACAGCGTTATCAAGCGCGATCTCCTTGCAAACGGCGGTTTTGCCATGAAGATAACCAAGGGCGGTATGAAGCTCACCGATCCGTACAGCAATTATAAGTTCTATGAGGCTGAGAAGGCAAAGCTGTCGGGACAGGCATCAATAACTTCGGGAAAAGACGGCAAGTACAGCTCGGGAAATGCTTATGTAGGCTATGTTGGAGGAAACTCCAATAACTATATAACATTTGAGAATGTCAATGTTGAAAAAGCAGGGGAGTACACGCTGCGCATATATTACGTGTCAGGTGAGCGCAGAAGTCTCAGCGTTGATGTGAACGGTTCAAAAGCAGCAGCTCTTGACGGTCTTTACGCTAACAAGAACGACTGGTCGGGCATTGCGGCTGCCGATACAAAGGTGAGCCTGAAGGCAGGAAATAATACCGTAAAGCTTTACAACAACAGCGGCTACGGTCCGTCGATCGACCGAATAGCTGTCGTTATCCCGAATGAAGATGTTATCGGCGATGTAAATCTTGACGGAAAGTTCAACGTTGCCGATCTCCTGCTCATGCAGAAATATCTGCTCGGAGCAGAGACCTTCAACAAGAAGCAGGCTGAAATGGCTGATATCAATAACGACGGAAATATCGACGTATACGATCTCATACGCTTCCGCAAGGCGATACTTTCGGCATAACACAAGAAAGCTCCCGATGATTCGGGAGCTTTCAGTCTGTAAAAAAGTTCTTTTATTTAAGGGAACGCCTTCACTTGCAAGGCGTTCCCTCTTAAAAAACAGTCCACCGGACTGTTTTTTAATTCACCCTTTGCGAGGCGCTTTGTAACTGCGGGGCGTTGCCC
>CACZEJ010000126.1 GCA_902780115.1 Ruminococcus flavefaciens
CGTTATTAGTTTAAATCGACTTTTTCAACAAGCTGAGGCGGACATTTAGTCCGCCTTTCAGTTTACTGAAAAATCCACAATTGTAGGGGCGGATATTATCCGCCTTTTTTTTACGCCCATTTTTACAAATGGCATTGTTGTGTTGTTATTCGCGGGCGGCGGAACGGTGTGGGTGTCCAGTGGACACCTCTGCAACGAAGAAACACCGACCGAACCGAAAGGTGAGAACGCCCCTACAAATATTCTCATGTTACATATTACGTAATTGACGGGACGCCGAGGGCGGCGTCCCCTACAGTTAGGTTCATGTTACGTTTTACGTATTGTGCCGTAAGCGATTGCAGATCAACGTTTTTGTACAGAGTGAGCGCGTGGAACAAGCGACAACGTGGCTGCGGTCGAGCTGGTTCAGCTCGCACCACGCTGTTTTCAACAATTCAATTTCAAATGTTGAAAACTCAGCAGCAGAGCTCCGCCATTGCTTCTGCCATGATCTCGGCATTCTTCAGCAGATTCTCGACTGTTATGAACTCGTCGGGACAGTGCATACGACCGTCCTCGTTTGGGAACTCCGCACCGAAAGCAACTCCGCCCTCTATCTCATGGACATACGTACCGCCGCCAATGGCTATACAGCGACCTTTATCGCCTGTAACGCGCTCATACACACGGAGCAGCGCCTGTACAAACTCGCTGTTTTCGTCGGTGCAGTGGGGCTCTACGCCGTCGCAGCTGTCAACAGCAAAACCAGCCTCCTCAAGAGCGCTGCATATGATTTCGCTTATCTCAGCCTTTGTGCGGTCAAGCGGGAAGCGTATGTCGATTCCGCCTGATATCCTGCCGTTTTCCGTATTGAGCATTGAGAGTACACAGGTCATATCTCCCGATATCTCGTCACTAAAGCCCAATCCGCAGCTCTTTCCGTTGAATTCGCCGTGGGGGAAGAGCTCCGCAAGAGAAATGAGCAGCAGATTCTCGCCGCAGTAGCTCTGCAGGAACTGAGTTATGGCATTTTCACCCTTTTCAGGTGTGGAAGCGTGTGCGGAAACTCCCTCATAGACGGCTTCTTCCTTCTCGCCGTCGTCGTTATACATATTCACTGTGCAGAACTGCGGCACAGCATTTATCACTGTTCCTGCCTGTATTTCGGCAATTTCGTCGTCGTCGAAGTCCGACGAGAAGTACACTCTCAGCATTCCCTTTTCCGCATTGATTAGGGGGTACTCGCCGTCAGGAGTGAACACCATTGGCGGCAATTCGCGGTTTTTGCGGTAGTACGCAAGGTCTGCCGAGCCGTTCTCCTCATTTGTGCCGAAGATAAGGCGTATGCCCTTTTTCAGCGGCAGTCCCAGCTCTTTGACGGCTCTTGCTGCGAACAGAGCTGCAACAGCAGGCCCCTTATCGTCGATAGCTCCGCGTCCGATGAGCTTGTCCGTATCAGGCTCATAGCGCAGAACAAAGGGGTCTGTAGTCCAGCCCGAGCCCACGGGAACCACATCAAGGTGGGTGAGCACGGCAAGCTGTGCAGGCATATCGTTCACGTCTGCCGAGCCTGCGTAGTTTTCCACATTTTCAACATGAAAACCGTACTCCTCACATTTTTTCAGCATGGTATCGAGAGCTCTTGCAGGCATTTCGCCGAAGGGAAAGCCTTCCTCAGCCTTCCCCTGTACACTTGGCACAGCCACGAGCTCAGTTAAAAAGTCGATCATTTCCTGTTTATGTGCTTCAAGATATTCTCTGATACTGTTCATTTCTGCCTCCGTATATTATCATGATAATACAAAAAACCGCAGTAAAAATACTGCGGTAATTTGCGTGTACACAGCGTCTTTCAGCACTGTGTACAAAGAAAGAAAGGATAAATATGAAAAGAATTAATCAGTTTACAATTGCCTTCTCAGTTTCCTTATCAAAGAGGTGGATCCTGTTAGGATCAATAGCAACCTTGATATCGTCTCCGGGTCTTGCTGTTGATCTTGGGCTTACTCTTGCTGTAAGCGGAATACCCTCGCAGAGGAGGTAGAGGTATGTCTCAGCACCCATCATTTCGGTAATTTCAACGTTTGCGTCGATAACGCCTGTTGAAGCATTTGAGAGGTACATTTCCTCATCGTGGATAGACTCAGGACGTACACCGAGGATTATCTCCTTGCCAACATAGTCACTGAGGCTCTCGTTTACCTTTGACTCAGGAACGATGATCTGATACTTCTGGTTTCTTCCGCCGAATTCTACAACGTACTGGTTATATTCTTCCTTGAGTACAGCGTCGATGAAGTTCATCTGAGGTGAGCCAAGGAAGCCTGCAACGAACTTGTTTACAGGGTTCTCATAGAGGTTCTGAGGTGTGTCGATCTGCTGAACGAAACCGTCCTTCATACATACGATTCTGTCACCCATTGTCATAGCCTCTGTCTGGTCATGAGTTACATAGATAAATGTTGTACCGAGCTTCTTGTGGATCTTTGAGATCTCGGTTCTCATCTGAGCACGGAGCTTAGCATCGAGGTTTGAGAGAGGCTCGTCGAGGAGGAATACCTTAGGTGAACGAACGATAGCACGACCGAGAGCAACTCTCTGTCTCTGACCGCCTGACATAGCCTTTGGCTTTCTGTCGAGGAGGTGTGTAAGATCGAGGATCTTAGCTGCTTCATTAACCTTTCTCTCGATCTCAGCTCTTGGAACCTTACGAAGCTTGAGTCCGAAAGCCATATTATCGAAAACTGTCATATGAGGATAAAGAGCGTAGTTCTGGAAAACCATTGCTATATCTCTGTCCTTAGGAGCGATATCGTTTACAAGACGGTCGCCGATGTAGAGCTCGCCCTCTGAGATCTCTTCAAGACCTGCGATCATACGGAGAGTAGTAGATTTACCACATCCGGAAGGTCCAACCAATACGATAAACTCCTTATCTCTTATCTCTAAGTTAACATCCGAAACGGCTACAACTCCGCCCGGATATTTCTTGTAAATGCCTTTAAGTGTTAAGCCTGCCATTTAATCCAGTCCTCCAGTTCAAAATATAGTGCCGATTTCTATCTTCCATTATCAGCTATGTTAATATGATATCACAATTCTCAGAATATTTCAAGTTGCTAAATCGCCAAACTTGCTCTTAGTTGTTTATTAGATTTGCCGAAAAAACAGCCGAAAATCGCTTACAAAAAGCCTCAAAATCATTGGGCAGGAACAAGTTTTCAACATCTTTGTGCAATAATTCCATACACTGACCTATCGCCAGTTTTTCGGGCAAAACCAATCCTCCGAGGGAAACACGCATCAAAAGCTCCACATGATTGCCCAAAGCGGCGAACATTCGCCTCACTTGATGATACTTTCCCTCATGCAGCTCTATAAACGCCAATTTTTCGCAGTTTTCAACAGCACATACACGAGCAGGAAGACAAGTTTCGCCGTCAATCAGTTCAATACCTTTTTCAAATTTGTTAATATAATTATTTTCAAATGGTCTGGCAAGTTGAACAATATAGATTTTCGGTATATGATGCCTCGGAGAGAGCATTCTATGCGCTATTTCTCCGTCATCTGTGAGCAATAATGCCCCCATGGAATCCTTGTCCAGCCTTCCCGCGGGGAACATTCCCTTTGTCCTTAATTCGGGGGGTATGAGCTTCAGGACTATCTCCCCGTCCTTCTCGTCGGTAGAGCATACGTACCCCTGGGGCTTGTTCAGGAGTATGTATCTGTACCGTTCTGTACGCAGAGACTTCCCCTCAACGATGACTTCTGCCGTATCGGGGTCTATTTTTGTGTCGGAGCGCTTCACCACAGCTCCGTCAACGGTTATCCTGCCCTTTGCGGCGAGCTCCTTTATACGGCTTCGGGTATATTCGGTGCGTTCGGATATGAATTTGTCAAGTCTTACCTGTGCCATTGCTGCTCCTTTCGTCATAATGTACGTGCATCAACGAATAATATATTTACGGGCAAATCACGTTATACAGGAGTGATACTTATGAAAAAACTTACATTCATGGCTATCGCAGCGGCAGCCTTTGCGCTCACAGCCTGCGGAAAGTCCGAGGATATACGTATACCGCATATAAACGCAGGTGACGTATCGGCGCGGATAAGCTACTTTGCCTCTCACGGCTGGGAGGTCGAGGAGATATCCGAAAAGGAGGTCTCTATCCCTGCGGTATTCTCGGATACATATGAGGAATACGCATTATTGCAGGATAAACAGGGACTTCCGCTGCGGGAATATGCCGGACGGAATGCAAAGCTTTTTGTATATGAGGTCAAAAATTACAGCCCTGACAGCAGAAAAATGCTTGCAGAGCTGCTTGTTTGTGATGATACCGCAGTTGCTTCACTGGTGTACAGTGAGGACGGCGGAAAGATAAGAATGCCTGTCAGCTGATATCAGAAAGCTTTTATAGCATCTCCGATAAAGGGGAGCTTGTAAGCCTTTCCGTACATACAGCCGTATGCAAATCCTGCATCTATTGCGAGCACACAGCAGGGATACAGCAGGTATGCCAGTATAAATCCGATTATCGGGATAAATGACACTATCTTGAAAACTATGCCCAGACCGATCAGCACAACCAGCCATGTAAGGCTCTGATTCGCGTGGAATCTGGTGTATTCGGAATTCTTGTCGTTGAGGTACGGCAAGAAGAAAAGTATCGGTAAAAGGTATGCGATGATCGCAAGTATCTTATTTTTTTCTCTGTCCTCGTAGGTGAAGTTCCTTTCTGTACCGATATCGTTGAAATTCTCAAGTATTCTTTCAAATTGTTCCATAAAAACCTCCGTCATTTATAACTGGGAAAAATCTTCCTCATTTTTATCTTTATTTTCAAATTCGCTTATTATAGCGACAAAGCTGTCTATATCCGTAAAATCCTTATATACAGACGCAAATCTGATATACGATACAGGGTCGATGATCCTGAGCCTGTCCAGCACGAGCTCGCCTATCTCCGCGGACTTTGCCACTGTTCTGAGGGCGTTGGCGTAGTAGTTTTCCACATAGTTTGCGATCTCGTTGATCTTTTCTGCCGAGATCGGACGCTTTTTGATAGCCGAAACTATCCCGTTTATCAGCTTTGCCTTGTCAAAAAGCTGGACGCTGCCGTCTTTTTTTTCCACCATGAGGATAGGTGTTTCGACCGCCTCATATGTGGTAAATCTTT
>CACZEJ010000127.1 GCA_902780115.1 Ruminococcus flavefaciens
AGCCGCCTGAGCGATGTTCCTGCCGCTGTAAGACTGAGCCGAGCAGCACTCAGGAATATCCACCAGAATCTTTTCTGGGCATTCATATATAATATAATAGGTATCCCACTTGCAGCAGGAGTTTACTCAGGTCTTTTCGGCTGGGAGATGAACCCTATGTTCGGAGCTGCCGCAATGAGCCTTTCAAGTTTCTTTGTAGTTTCAAATGCGTTAAGGCTTAACATGACAGATGTTCACAGCAGCAGACATGACAAAAAGCGCGAGACAGTCATCTCGGAGACAAATACCGATGTATCGACTGTCACTGTAAAGGTAAAGGGCATGATGTGTGCTCACTGCGAAGCAAGAGTGAAAAAGGCTCTTGAAGCGCTTCCCTTCGTTGAAGAAGCTTCTCCAAGTCATGAGCAGGGAAGTGCTGTGATGACGCTCTCGGGAGCTATGGACGAAAAGGCAGTAAAAAAAGCTGTTACCGATGCAGGATATAAATATCACGGCATACTGTAAAATGAAATAGGGAAGGAAAAGCTGTATAATAAAGCCCTTAGCCATGAGCCATTAGGCGAAGGCGCACATTGGCTAATAGTTAAAGGCTGATTTCAATGATAAGTATGAATGAAGATAAAACTTCCCCAATTCAATTATTACTAAGGCAGAAGTATATTTAATAGGAAAAGCGGTCAAATCGACTGCTTTTTCCTATATATAAGGAAAAATAAATCTTCGGACTTGCAAAAAAAATTTAAATGTGATATAATACATGGGTATGTATTAAAATGTGTCCGAAAGGCAGAGGATTATGGCTAAGAAACAAGATTACGGTAATGACAGTATTTCTATGCTGAAGGGTGCAGACCGAGTTCGCAAGCGCCCTGCTGTTATATTTGGCTCAGACGGTCTTGACGGCTGTGAGCATTCGATCTTTGAGGTCATCTCAAACTCAATTGACGAAGCCCGCGAGGGGTACGGAAATAAAATAATAATCACACATTTCAGAAATAACGAGATCGAAGTCGAGGATTTCGGTCGAGGCTGTCCTGTTGACTATAACAATAACGAGAAGCGATATAACTGGGAGCTGGTCTACTGCGAGCTCTATGCAGGAGGCAAGTACGATACCTCGGCTGAATCATATGAGTATTCTCTGGGACTGAACGGTCTGGGACTTTGTTCCACGCAGTTTTCGTCCGAATTCATGGATGTTGAGGTAATTCGTGACGGTTTCAAGTACGACCTTCACTTTGAAAAAGGCAACAACGTGGGCGGTCTTAAAAAGGAACCCTGCAAGCGAAAGCAGACAGGTACCAAGACCCGCTGGAGACCTGACCTTGAAGTTTTTACCGATATAGACGTATCTGATGAGTTTTTCTGCGATATCCTCAAAAGACAGGCTATCGTCAACCCGAATATACTCTTTGTGTTCCGCTCGGAAAATGAAGCAGGCGGCTTTAACGAGCAGGAGTTCTTCTATGAGTCAGGCATAACCGAGTATGTTCAGGAGATAGCAGGTGAGGGAGCACTGTCTTCTATCCAGCACTGGACAGCCGAGAAAAAGGGCAGAGACCGTGACGACAAGCCCGAGTACAAGGTGAAGCTGGACGTTGCCCTTACCTTCTCAAACAAGGCTAAGCTTACAGAGTATTATCACAATTCAAGCTTCCTTGAGCACGGCGGTTCGCCTGCTGAAGCTGTCAAAAGAGCATTTCAGGCTCAGATAGACAGCTATATCAAGTCCGTGAACGGCTACCAGAAAAACGAGAGCAAGATAACCTATGCAGATGTTGAGGAATGCCTTATCCTTGTATCTTCGTCTTTCTCAACTCAGACTTCTTACGCTAACCAGACCAAAAAGGCTATAACCAATAAATTTATCCGCGAGGCTATGACAGAGTTCCTGCGTCATCAGCTGGAGGTATACTTCATTGAAAATCCCGATGAAGCCCAGAAGATAGCCGAGCAGATACTCATAAACAAGAGGAGCCGCGAGAACGCTGAGAAAGTTCGCCTTAACGTCAAGAAGAAGCTCACAGGAACTATCGACCTTGCAAATATGGTCGAGAAGTTTGTGGACTGCCGTACTAAGGACGTTTCAAGGCGTGAGATATATATCGTGGAGGGCGATTCGGCTCTCGGTTCTGTAAAGCTTGCAAGAAATGCGGAATTTCAGGCTATAATACCTGTCCGCGGCAAGATACTCAATTGCCTTAAAGCCGAGTACTCCAAGATATTCAAGAGCGAGATAATCACTGACCTTATCAAGGTCCTCGGCTGCGGTGTGGAAGTTACCACAAAGGCTAACAAGGAGCTCTCAAACTTTGATATTAACAATTTCCGCTGGAGCAAGATCGTTATATGTACCGATGCGGACGTTGACGGCTTCCAGATAAGGACTCTCATACTTACCATGCTCTACAGGCTCACTCCTACACTTATCGAGCAGGGGTATGTATATATAGCAGAGTCACCGCTTTTTGAGATAAATACAAAGGAAAAGACCTATTTTGCGTATACTGAGCAGGAGAAGCAGCGTATACTTGATATGATAGGCGATAAAAAGCATACAATACAGCGCTCGAAAGGTCTCGGTGAGAACGAGCCCGACATGATGAGCCTTACAACTATGAACCCTGATACTCGCCGTCTTATCAAGGTAACTGCCGAGGACATAAGCGAGTCCGCAGAGGTGTTCGAGATGCTTCTCGGCGATGATCTTCAGGGACGTAAGGACTATATTTCTGAATACGGCGCTGATTACCTTGAACTGGCTGATATAAGCTGACGGAGTGCGATATGAAAAAAGTTAAAATGACAAAGTGCAGATTTTGCGGCGGTACAGAGTTTATTACAGGTTACCAGAATTTTTACGGTGCTGTGTACAGTTCCGAGAGTATGCTGCGTTCAACTACACTGTATCATACCATTTGCAGGGATTGCGGCAGTATAGTCAGAAGTTATGTCAAAGATCCCGAAAAGCTCCTCAAAAAGAGTGAACGACGTAAAGAAGGAGAAGAGTAAATGCCAAGAAAAAAAGAAACTCCGAAGAAGCAGCCTGTTTTCAAGCACGAGGCTTATATAGAGGGTTCGGGAAGCGTTGTTGACGAGAAGATCGCTGATACCCTGAAAAAGAACTATATGCCCTATGCAATGAGCGTTATTATCTCACGAGCTCTGCCTGAGATAGACGGCTTCAAGCCTTCTCACAGAAAGCTGCTGTATATGATGTACAAGAGGGGACTGCTCAATCCCGACAAAGAGCGTTCCAAGTCTGCAAATGTTGTGGGAGAGACCATGAAGCTCAATCCCCACGGAGATCAGGCGATATATGAGACTCTTGTCCGTATGACAAGAGGAAATGAAGCTCTTCTTCACCCTTATATCGATAGCAAGGGCAACTTCGGAAAGCAGTATTCCAGCAAGATGCATTTTGCAGCTCCTCGATATACTGAGGTAAAGCTCGAAAAGATATGCAATGAGCTCTTTCGTGATATAGACAAGGAAACTATTGATTTCGTTCCAAACTACGATAATACCATGCAGGAGCCAACGCTTCTTCCTGCAACTTTCCCGACTGTTCTCGTAAATTCAAATACAGGTATTGCAGTTTCTATGGCAAGCAACGTCTGCCCGTTCAATCTTGAAGAGGTATGCGAGACCACCATTGCACTGATGAAAGACCCGAATCACGATATAATCAGCACTCTCAAGGGACCTGACTTTCCCGGCGGAGGTCTGATGCTATACGATGAGGCTGAGCTCAACAAGGTCTATGAAACAGGCAGAGGCAGCATCAAGGTTCGTGCTAAGTACAGCTACGACAAGACCGCAAACTGCATTGAGGTCACGGAAATTCCATATACTACTACTATCGAAGCGATCATCGAGAAGATAATCGACCTTGTAAAACAGGGGAAGATCAGAGAAGTATCTTATATCCGCGACGAGACCGATATCGAGGGTCTGAAGATCGCTATCGACTTAAAGCGCGGTACCGATCCCGATAAGCTCATGCAGAAGCTTTATCGACTTACACCGCTTCAGGACAGCTACCCATGTAACTTCAATATCCTTATAGCAGGTACTCCTAAGGTAATGGGAGTTCGTGAGATACTTACCGAGTGGACAGCTTTCCGTGAGGAATGTATACAGCGAAGGACCTTCCATGATCTTCAGAAGAAGAAGGAGAAGCTGCATTTGCTGGAAGCTCTTTCAAAGATACTCCTTGATATAGACAAGGCAATAAAGATAATCCGCGAGACCGAGAACGAAGTGGACGTAGTTCCGAACCTTATGATCGGCTTCGGAATTGATGAAGTTCAGGCAGAATATGTTGCGGAAATAAAACTCCGCAATATCAATAAGCAGTACATTCTGCGCCGTATCGAGGAAGTTGACCAGTTAAAGAAGGATATCGAAGAAATGGAAGATATCCTCCGCGATAAGAAGAAGATAAGAAAGATAATCGTCAATGAGCTCCGCGATGTTATAAAGAATTATGCACAGCCAAGAAAGACGATGTTCTATTATCAGTCTGATATAGAAGAAGCGGAAGAGGTAGACGATACTCCCGATTATCCTGTGCTTATCTTTGTATCTGACAGCGGATACTTCAAGAAGATAACTCCCCAGTCCTTCCGTATGAGCAACGAACAGAAGCTCAAAGAGGGCGACTTTATCAGCCAGAGCTTTGAAGCTACAAATAAAACAGAGCTTGTATTCTTCTCGGATAAGGCTCAGGCATACAAATCAAAGGCAAGTGCCTTTGACGATACAAAAGCAAGCGTTATGGGTGACTATATACCTGCAAAGCTCAGCTTTGACGAGGGTGAGAACCTCAAAACTCTTGTACCTACTACTGACTACAGCGGATATGTCATTTTCTTCTTTGAAAACGGCAAGGCTGCAAAGGTTCCGATGAAGTCATACGAGACAAAGACCAACCGCAAGAAGCTTGCAAAGGCTTATTCCGAGAAGTCTCCGCTTGTTGCCGCGATATTTGTGGCTGAGGACAGCGATGTGCTGCTCAGAACGACCAGCGGTCACGCACTTGTATTTAATACGGGCATGATACTTGCTAAGTCTACGAGAGACTCTCAGGGCGTTCAGGTCATTAATCTCAGAAAGAAGGCACTTCTTTC
>CACZEJ010000128.1 GCA_902780115.1 Ruminococcus flavefaciens
CATGATGCGATCTGTAGGAGCGAGTTCTGCTCGACCGCAAGCCTTTAGCCGTGCAGCAACAGACAGTTGCTTGATTTTGGCGGCAGATATGTTATAATAGCATCAGGGGTGATAATAATGGAAACAAAAAATATTGTACTTGAACTCAGGACTAAACGCGGAATGTCACAGGAGGAGCTCGCAGAAAAGGTCTACGTTACACGTCAGGCTGTATCACGCTGGGAAACAGGTGAGACCGTGCCCAATACGGAGACACTGAAGATATTGTCAAAGCTGTTTGATGTATCCATAAATACGCTTTTGGGTTCGCCGAGACAGCTTGTATGCCAGTGCTGCGGTATGCCCCTTGAAGATGCTGCGATAAGCAGGGAACAGGACGGTTCATTCAACGAGAGCTACTGTAAATGGTGCTATGCTGACGGTGAGTATATGTACCACAATATGGAAGATCTTATAGAAATATGCGTAAAGCATCTTGCAGAGAGAGGATTTTCCGAGGAGCAGGCGCGTTCCTACATGAGTGAGATGCTGCATAAGCTTGACTACTGGAAAGAGCACAAGGAGCTTGAGGACAATGGCAGATTCGAGGAGTTCAAGAATCAGCTTATCAGCGAATTCAATGCCTTGAATATTGAAGGTATGCCAAAGGTGGAGAAGCTCGTATCACTTGTGGGAAAGTATGTCAATCTTGAATATAAGCTGCCTAATGGTGATACAGTAAGATTCCTTGATGATAATGCAACATATCTCGGCAATCAGCTGGAATGTGAGACAGGCGGAAAGTGCTACGGCATCATCGGCAATGCTGACTTCATTCTTGCTGCATCATATGATAAAGACGGCAAAGATCCTGAGCTGCTCGTCTATAAAAAGAGATGAGTATGTCTTGGTATCTTTCCGAACAAACATGAATATTGAAAAAACTCCCGAAAGCTGTTTCGATAAGCCTTCGGGAGCGTTTTTATTTTTTGTCCTTGAATGCATATCCGAAATTGATCGGAGGTGCAGTAACTGATATGTATACAAATTCGGAATCGCCGTCGTTTAAAAGACCGTGAACGTCTTTGTCGGCAAATCTTGCCACATCACCGACCTTGAACTCTTTTTCCTTATCATCGGCAAGGAGAAGCTTTCCTGTTCCCTTGACTGCGTACCAGATCTGCTCGGACGCATCGTGAGTGTGTCTTGGCTGACTTGCACCGGGCTCGAGGTGTACTTCGGTTATCGTAACTCTCTCACTTGTTGAATTTTCGGGATTGAGCAGCTGTCTTGAAACAACACCGGGATTTGATAATTCCCTGATGTCCTTTGCGTCGATAAATTCCATATTATCTTCTCCTTTACAATGTATTGTAAAAGATATTATAAAGCAAATGAGAGGCAATGTCAAGCAGGGAAGCCGATATATGCTCAAAAGATATGGCGTTATGTCATTTTTATTATGAGTTCCTCATAGAATGTATAAGTACATATTGGAGGAAGTTGTGATGATAAAAAGCAAGATAGTGCGTGATACTATTCTTTTGACCGTTATGCAGCTGATACTTGACACGGCAGCGCTGCTTCTGAACGTATTTGTAACAAAAAAACTGGGAACTTCCGCTATCGGTATACTAAGCCTTATGGGATCGTTTCTCGGACTTGCGGGCATACTGTCCAATGGAAACGCATTTTTATGCGCAAGCCGTTTCGTTTCAGAGGAACTGGGCAAAAAGAACGGCTCTCCCGAAGCTGTTCTCAGTCACGCTGTGTGTCTCTGTCTTATGCTTAGTGCGGCAGTCTCCGCAGGGATATTCGTCCTTGCTGAGCCTATAAGCAGGCGATTTTTCAGCGGAGCACATATGACAGCGGCAATACGGCTTATGCCATTTGCTCTTGTTACAGGAGCTGTTTCAGCCTGCCTGAAGGGATACTTCAATGCCTGCCGCAGAGCTGCTGTGACGGCAGCAGGGGACATTGCAGAATTTGTTGTACGCTGCGGAGTTATAGTTGCGGCAACTCTGCTCGAAAGCGATCCCGATGAGAATAAGGTGTGCAGCATAATGATAGGGGGCATCATAGCAGGAAACGCAGTGTCGATGCTGTGGTTCACGGCTGCGTTCATGAAGCTGAGGCAGAAGCGTAAAGGAAAGTACTCCATCAGTTTCTTGAGGTATGCAGCACAATGCTTTCCGATAATGGGTGGAAGCCTGCTTACAGCCGTACTCAGCAGCACCAATGATGCTCTGATACCCGTATGTCAGCGGCAATACGGAGACACTACGGGAGCAGCACTGAGCAAATTCGGGGTATTTGAAGGGATAGTACTGTCTGCCATATTCTTCCCGTCGGTAGTTTTGTGTTCCATGTCGGGGATAATAGTCAGCGAGGCAGCACGTTCAAAGGCAGAGAATAACAAATGCAGGATAAAGATATTCACGGAAAAAATAATTGCATGGACAATGGCATTCTCGATATTCTCAGCAGCTGTACTAATGCGTTTCGGCACACAACTGGGAGAGCTCCTCGGCGGCGGAGAGCTTGCAGGACGAATGATAACCATGATAGCTCCCGTAGTGCCGTTTATCTACATGGAGATAGTTCTCGAAGCCGTTATAAAGGGCATGGGTATGCAGAGCTTTTCGTCGGTGAATTATCTCATCGAGTACGTTATAAGGATATCCGCGGTGCTTATTTTTGTACCGCATATAGGATTTTACGGTGTGGTGATATCATATTACGCAAGCAATGTCTTCGGGAACTGTTCGCGTTTCATAAAGGTAACGAAGTCAACGGGGGCGGAACGGAAACTTTGTGGAACAATTGTGATGCCGCTTATATTGGCTGCGGTCACTGTATTCGTCGGGGAGATGTTCCTTGAACAGGCGAATATAGCCGAAAAAACGGTTCCTGTAATGCTGATATACACTTTATTATGGGGAGGTGCATACTTCACGATTTACTGCTCATTGGAGAAAGTAAAGCTTTTTCGTAAATGCGAGGAAGAATATTTTAGTGATACTGCACAACAAACAACTGGTCGTGTACTATAGAATGTAGAAAATTTTGTGTTAGTATTGCAATTTTTTTATTAATGAATTATAATATTTGTATGCCGTGCATAAAAGACGGATAAACCATTTAAGAGGAGAAACTTTACCATGAAAGAATATGATGTAAACAAGGTCAAAAACATAGCATTTGCAGGCCACAACGGCTCGGGAAAAACTTCTCTTGCAGAGGCAATTCTTTACAAAGCAGGAGCTTCCGACCGTCTCGGCAAGACTGCTGACGGCACAACAGTTTGCGATTACGATCCTGAAGAGATAAAGAGAAAGATTTCAATAGGAACATCTCTTGCTTCTTTTGAATATAACGATCTTAAAGTAAATTTGCTCGACACACCGGGCTTATTCGATTTTGCTGCTGAAATGATCGAGGGAATCAGAGCTGCTGATACTGTTATGATAACGGTCTCTGCGAAATCAGGCGTTAAAGTCGGCGCAAGAAAGGCTTACAACGAAGCTGTAAAGCAGGGCAAGTCAAAGATGTTCGTTGTTACCAAGATAGATGATAAGGACGCTAACTTCTTCAATGTTCTTACAGAGCTCAAGACTGTTTTCGGTCCTACAGTATGCCCTGTTGTTGTACCTGTTATCAGCAACGGCAAGATTGTTGAATACGTTAATCTCATAGAGATGAAGTGCTATAAATACGATGCTAAGGGCAACGCTATCGAGACTGATATGCCTACAGCTGAAATATCCGAGAAGTTCGAGTACCGTGTTGACGGTCTTGTTGCAGCTGTTTCAGAGGCTGTTGCAGAGACTTCCGAGGAGCTTATGGAGAAGTTCTTCGAGGGCGAGGCTTTCACTCAGAAGGAGCTTATCGACGGTATCCACGACGGTATGAACAGAGGTATCATCACTCCTGTTGTATGCACATCAGCTGCTGATCTGGCAGGTATTGATATGCTCCTGAAGGAGATCGAGCTTCTTCTTCCTTCACCAAACGAAGTAAACAAGGCAGAGGCTGCTGCTGCTGACGATATCACAGAGATTGAGTGCGACGTGAATGCACCGCTGTCAGCTTTTGTATTCAAGACAGTTGCTGACCCGTTCGTAGGAAAGATGTCATTTATCCGCGTTATGTCAGGAAAGCTTTCCGCAAACTGCGATGTTGTGAATGCTTCAACAGGCGGAAGCGAGAAGATAGGCAAGCTGTACACTCTCTGCGGCAAGAAGCAGACCGAATTATCAGCTGCTTATGCAGGCGACATTGTTGTAGCTTCAAAGATATCCGCAAATACAGGCGACACTCTCAGCGATTCTTCGAGAGTTGTAAAGTTCGGCGAAATGGAATTCCCGAAGCCTTGCTACTCAATGGCTGTAAAGGCTAAGGCTCAGGGCGATGAGGCTAAGATATCTTCAAGTATGCAGCGTCTTACTGAGGAAGATCCTACTCTCACATATGTTCAGGACGACACTACAAAGGAGCAGATACTCAGCGGTCTCGGCGAACAGCACATCGAAGTCGCAGCTGCTAAGCTCAAGACAAAGTTCGGCGTTGAGGTAAATCTTACCGTTCCTAAGATAGCTTACAAGGAGACTATCCGCAAGAAGGTAAAGGTTCAGGGCAGACACAAGAAGCAGTCGGGCGGTCACGGACAGTTCGGTGACGTTTGGATAGAGTTCGAGCCATGCGTAAGCGATACACTTATATTCGAGGAGAAGATATTCGGCGGAGCTGTTCCAAAGAATTACTTCCCCGCAGTTCAGAAGGGTCTCGAAGAAAGCGTAAGAAAGGGCGTTCTCGCAGGCTGTCCTGTAGTTGGTCTGAAGGCTATACTGGTTGACGGTTCGTATCACCCTGTAGATTCATCGGAAATGGCATTCAAGACAGCTGCTTCCATTGCGTATAAGGAAGGTCTTAGACAGGCTGACCCTGTTATGCTTGAACCGATAGGCGAGCTGAAGGTATCTGCTCCTGATGACAATACAGGTGCTGTTTTACTGATAACATATCATTCCGGAACGGTTCCTGAAAAAGCAGAGCTCCTGCTTGAAAAATGTCTTGAAAAT
>CACZEJ010000129.1 GCA_902780115.1 Ruminococcus flavefaciens
CCTGCAATAGAAGCTCTCGACGAAGCAGCCGAGGGACTTAGCAAAGCAGCTGAGGCTCATTTCGCCAATTCTCAGAATGACGAAGAAAAGCCGAAGAAAATAGGCTTCTTCAAGAAGCTTATGGGCAAGGGCAAGGACGAGAACGAAGCTGAGAACGCTGACGAGACTGAAAGTGCTCCCGAGGACGGTCTCTTTGAAGCTCATGACGAGCCGTCCGCAACAGACCTTATCGACGCTGCTATTGCGGCTATAAACCAGGAGAGCGAAGAAGCTCCCGATTACAGCGATCCCGTGGGAGATATGCTCGAAAATATACGCGAGGACGCTGCCGAAGCTATCGCCGATATAAATTCTCCTAAGGAAGAAGCTGCTCCTGCTGAGACAACAGTTCTTTCCGACGAGGATATAATCGCAGGACTTACTCCCGACCTGAAAGAGCGTTTTGACGAGCTCGATGCCGATAAACAGCAGCAGGTCATCGAGATGCGCCGTGCTCAGCTGGGTGCGATCGCACCTCCTGTGGAATTCAGCATTGAGGAAGCAGAAGAGCTCCCCGAGGAAGACAGCGTGACCGAAGAAGCTGCTGCGGCAGAAGAATCAGCACCTGCCCCCGAGAACGCTCCCGAGGCATCACCTGCCGAAAAAGCTGCGGATACCGCTGAAAAAGAGCCTGTATCCGAACCTCAGAAACCAAAGGGCAAGGTAACTTCTGCCCTCGGACGTATACTCGACGAGGATCCCGACGAGCTCATTGCTCAGCGCAGAGAACACGTCGAAGCGGATTCCTTCGCCGATGTCGCAAGAGCTGACAAGAAAAAGCGCCTTTATACCGTGCTCGGCATTGTTATGTCTGTATTTGCAGTTATCGGCATCATCGCTACTATTGCCAAGGGTATGGGATATTTCCACAGATTTACCTCTGGCGAGGTCAAGAAGGACAGCTTCACACAGATGATCTACCCGGCAGCTATCATGGATATAGAACCTTTCAGCGACCCGTCGCAGCTCACCTCCGAGCAGATAATCACCGCTACTATATGGTCGATAATCATGGACGACAGCAAGATATCAAAGTATGAGCCTACTCTCGACACTGTGACTATCCCCGATGTTGACGTTGAAAAGTACGCTGTAGAGCTTTTCGGCGAGAACCTCCCTGCTTTTGAACACGCAACTGTTGGTCCTCTCGAATCACGCTTCTACTACTCCGACGGAGCATACAACGTCAAGATAAAGCCTATAACTCATACATACGCTCCCGAGATCAAGACTATCGTCAAGAACGGCAGCGATTATACTCTCACTGTCGATTATTACGATGAGCTCCCTCAGTGGATGGACAGAACTGTTGCAAAACAGGTCGAGTTCAAGCTCGCTGAGAAGGAAGACGGTACCTTCCGTTTCAGCTCAATGAAAATTATTTCCGTAAACAGCGGAAATCTCTGATAAACCATTCAGAGGGTTCGGTATAAGCATCATGCTCATGCCGAACCCTCTTTTATTCTTCCCAAATGTTACAATTAAGCAAAATTCTCCATGAAATTATTACAAAAAAAATACAAATTCAAAAGATTTCGGATTATCCCACTCCAAACAGTTGACAATTTGCAGTTTAACTGATAAAATAGATATGATGCCTATTTTATGCATTAACTATCTTTAGGAGGAGGAGCTGCTTTGGGAGACAAAAAATTTTGCTTCAGATGCATGGAACAATATGACTCTACACTTCATGTATGTCCGTCATGCGGATATGTGGAAGGTACAGATCATAACCCAATGTATGTCCCACCCGGTACTATACTCCACAGCAAGTACCTCTGCGGTATTCTTCTGGAATATAACGGTGAAGGCGCTACTTATATCGGAGCAGATATATCCAGCGGCAAAAAAGTCCTTATCAGGGAATATATGCCGATCAATCTCTGCACCCGTGTAAAAAATAAGCCCACCATCAGTGTAAATTACAATAACCTTGCCAAGTACAAGGCTTTCATGGCAGAGTATACCGAGCTCAACAAATCACTCGCAAGACTTCGCAATAACACAAATATCCCCCCTGTTCTCGATATGTTCGCCGAGAACAACACTACATATACCGTCTTTGAGTACATCGAAGGCGTTAAAATGCTCGATTACCTCAAGGAAAATGCAGGAGAGCTGAGCTGGGAACAGGTATCAAAGATATTCCCGCCCCTTTTCACAACTATCGGTATCCTCCATAACGCAGGTATCATACACCGCGCTATCAGCCCCGATACCGTATATATAACCGAAAAAGGCGAGCTCAAACTCTCAGGCTTCTGCGTATCAGCTGTAAGAACTGCCAATGCAGGTCTTGAGTACGAGCTTTTCAAGGGCTATGCCGCTCCCGAACAGTATTCGGCAAACAGCAGCAGCCGTCAGGGTTCATGGACCGATGTTTACGGCGTAAGTGCTCTGCTCTACAGAGCGCTGACAGGCTGTATGCCTGTGGACTCCGTAAGCCGTCAGAAGCATGACGACCTGCACGAGCCCTACTCTCTTGATTCACGCATTCCGCGCCACGTTTCAAGAGTTATCATGGAGGGTATGAACCTCAACGGCAGAGACCGTATACAGACTATCACCGAGCTCGTTACCAAGCTCTTTGAACAGCCTTCCGAGACTGAGGAGGAAACCGATCTCGAAGGCACTATGCTGCTTCAGGAAAATGTTCCCGACGAAAGCTATTCTTCTGCCCCTGCTTCTCATGTTGCATCAGCTGTACAGCCTGAGTATCAGCAGCCACAGTACCAGCAGCAGTATCAGCAGCCCGAGCCGCAGAACGTTATCCACGAGCGCAGTGCTCCCGTATCACATAAGTCTCACCGCAATGATGACTACAACTACGAAAAGGTCAATACCGTTGACCGTATAAAAGTACCTATAATAATCGGTCTGCTCTCGCTGGCGATACTCATGGTGCTCATGGTCATCTTCATAAATATACTCACTCCTGCAAAGGACGACAATACCACGACCGAGCAAAAAAAGCGTCAGCCTACAACTGTAAGCGACAATATCATTGATGATACCGAGCCTACAGCTGTAAAGAATATCGAGATGCCAAAGCTTATCGGCAGATTCTTCGAGCCTACAAAGGAAAAATGGAAGAGCGATTTCGTGCTCGATGCTGAATACGAATATAACGACGAATACGATACCGACATGATCTTCGAGCAGGCTGTCAAGGAAGGCGAAATGATCTCACAGGGTCAGGTCATCAAGGTCAAGGTCAGCAAGGGCAAGGAGTCCGCATATATCCCCGATTATAAGGGCTGTACCGTAGACCAGTACAAGAACGCCCTCGCAAAGGCAGGTATATCCGAGCTCAATTATCAGTTCATCGAATCAAAGACCGCTTACTCCAACACAGAGTCTATCGTTGAGATACAGGTTGACGGCAAGGTCGTTGAACCGGGTGCATTCTTCAGCAATAAGGACGGCAAAAAGCTTACTGTATACTATGTTGATCCTAACAGCTCTCAGTATTACACGACAGCTCCTCCTGCTACAGAAGCTCCTACAACAACAGTTGCACCAACTACACAGGCTCCTGTACCTACAACTCAGGCTCCTACCGAAGCACCTACAAATCCGCCTGAGCCAACTACAAATGCTCCTGAACCAACAACTCCGCCCGATCAACCGGCAGAGAATCAGGAAACATAATAACGCAAAAGCAAGCGCTTCTCTAATGAGGAGCGCCTTTTTCTGTATAAAAAAGACCGCAGCCGAAGCCGCGGTCTTTAAAAGGAAGGTATTTAAACTTGTTTACGAAAGAGTACCACCATATCCGGCAGACTGTGTTCCGTCTATCATCTGGAAGTACTCAGCACCGTTGAGAGTTCCGCCGACCTTGAAGGAAGCTCCCGAAGTATTTGTGCCGCCTGCCTTGAGCTGGCTTACTGCCTTATCAACGATAAAGGATACTATGACCTTTCCGTCCTTGCCGACCAGTGAAAGTCTTGAACCTGCGCTCACGTTCTGCGATGCAGTTACAGAAGCTGACATTTCACTGCCGCCCATGCTCATGTCGCCTGACGGACAATTGCTGATCCATGTTCCGCCGTTGACCTTGATGCTGCTGCCGCTGTCGCCGCAGTCAAAAGGCTCGTTGCCGTTGGAGATGATATATCCGCCGTTTATCTCGATATTTCCGTTGGAGTCATAACCGTCATGGTCGCCGTTGGCAACGTTTACCAGTGAGAATCCGCCGTTTATCTGTATGATATAATCGGCAGCATTACTGTTGTTTCCGCCGCCGAAGCCGCCCTGTCCCCAAGGCATACCTGTGTTGCCTGTACCTGAACCGTCACTGCCTCCTGCTGCATTGAATCCGTCATCAGTAGAATTTACGATAACAGAGCCGCTGTTCTGGTAGATCTTCTGAGCTTCGATACCTTCATAGCACTTTTCAACAGTGATAACGATATCATCGTATTTGCCACTGTCCTTTGTGCCGATAGTGAGGTTATGGTCTGCGTGAGCTCCGTCGTCGGCAGACGCAAGCTTGAAAATGCCGCCTGTGAGGGTCATATTGCCGCCGCAGTGTATACAGTCATCAGACGAATCAACGGTAACAGTACCGCCGTTGATAATGATATCGCCGCCGCTCTGCCATGTAGTACCTGCTGCATCATAGATGCCTACAGCCTTGATGCCTTTTGCGGAGATATCGGTCTTGTTGGAGTTTCCGTCCATGCCGAAGCCGCCGGGACCTCCCTGTCCGCCCTGACCGGGTCTGCCCCAGCCGCCTTGATTTCCGCCTGTATTGCCGCCTGTAGTTCCTGTGCCTGTGAACGAGCTTCCCTCATATGTCTTTACGTTAACATCGCCGCCGTTCATTATGAAGGTCTGCTCAGCCTGTATGCCGTCAGCATAAGAATCAATATTGACAGTTCCGCCGTTTACGGTAACTATTCCTACCTCCTTTGCAGTAGTGGAAGCCTCTGTGGAAGTTGCCTTGATGCCGTCGCCTGATGTTGTTTTGACCGAGACATTGAGCGCAGAATAGTCCATTACCTCATCGC